>CACYEU010000001.1 GCA_902773445.1 uncultured Lachnospiraceae bacterium
AATCGCCTGTATGACTAATAAAATCGATCTTATTTTGATGGATGTGTGCACGGCCGATGACGAGTCCGGTATCCGCGCGGCAGCCAGAATTAAAAAGAATTACCCGTGGGTCCGGATCATTCTGATGACATCTATGCCGGAGCATTCGTTCATCAAAAAAGCACAGGACAGCGGATGTGACAGCTTCTGGTATAAGGAGTACGGCGATATTCCTCTGCGTGAAGTCTGCGAGCGGACCATGAAGGGCGAAAGGATATGGCCGGACAGTTCACCGGTCATCGTGATCGGCCAGGCTAAAAGCACCGAATTTACGGATCGGGAGCTTGCTGTGATCCGGGAATTGGTCAGGGGCGTCCGGTATGAGGATATGGCAGAGAAACTGCATTTGTCGATCAACACGGTCAAGTACCATGTCAAAAATATACTGCAGAAGACCGGGTTCCGAAGTACTATACAGCTCGTGGCCGAGGTGGTGGAAAAGAGACTGGTACTGCCAAAATATTAATATTCACAATTTATCCGAGCTGTCGCATTCAGCTGACACAACATTGCACAGAGGATTTTATGTGTGGGAACTTACACTGTGCAATAGAGTTCAGTCTGATACGGCAGCTTTTGTAACGCTTTAATACTACCCTTTTGTGTGGGGTAATAACTTTGGAAATATACTATTATAATTTCATCATTGTTGATGCTTTGTATTCGGAATAGATCAACGGACATTCGTTTTTCATCGGAAGCTATGCGCCGGTGTGCAGCGGTAATATCCGGGTTTGTTTCGGGAATGAGTAAAGCACGGACTGAGAAAAGGAGGTATTGATATGAAGAGCGTATGGAAAAAAGGACTGGCTGTATTATGTGCCGCCACTATGCTCATGACAGCGCCGGGAATATGCGTGCTTGCCGATGAGATGGAACAGGAAGAGATAATTGTCTCTCATGCGGATCAGGTTCCTCGGGAAGCGTGGGATGTAGAAGATTCGGAAGGGAACACCGTCGAAGAGGCTGTGGAAGATTCGGAAGAAATCATCGTCGAAGACTCTACAGAGATGGCAGAGCCGGTCGAGTTCCCGGAAGAGGCGTCACCTGATGCTTCAAGTCAGTCGGAAGAGCCGGCGGATACTGTGGAAGAAGAAGGACCTGAAATTCCTGCTGATACGCCGATTACCGAAACGGAAGAACTTGTCGGTGCGGGAGATGACTATCCCGCTAAGTACAAAAATGCAGCATTGGACTCCATTGTTGACGAGTGGAATTTCTATAACCGCGAATGCACATCCTTCGTGGCATGGTGTCTGAACTCCAGGAACCAGGTCAAATTTACGAACCAGTATAAAGGCGCTTCCAGATGGGGCAACGCGAATACGTGGGGTACGGTCGCCAAATCCCTGGGCGTGACAGTAAATAATACTCCTGCAGTCGGAGCTGTAGCCTGGTGGAATACAGGAACATACGGCCATGTTGCATGGGTAAGCAAGGTCAGCGGCAGCAATGTCACAATCGAAGAGTATAATTGGGGAACAGCCGGCAAATACGGAACCAGGACCATTGCGGCATCCAATCCTACCGGCTACATACATATTAAGGATATAACCACCCAGACCGGCACGGAGATGACTAAGGGCTATGATGCCGTTCTGCCTAACGGCGATTATCAGATCGTTTGCTACTCGAATGTTAACTATTATCTGGATATCGACGGCGGCGCGTCTGTCACGAACGGTACCAATGTAAAAATTTTCGGTCCGCTTATGAATCTGAATAGCTATGACGTGTGGACAATCACTTACAGTAATGGTTTCTATAAAATAAAGCAAAAAGGGGCAAACATGTGCCTCGATCTCAAAGACGGAAACAAAGCTTCGGGGACAAATGTTCAAGCCTATGTCGATGATGGAACTAAAGCACAGCAGTGGGCGATTTCCAAGTACAGCGACGGCAAGGGATATAAGGTTCAGTCTAAATGCAGCGGATACTGTCTGGATGTTCAGGGCGGCACAATTGATAAAAACACTAATGTTCAGCAATATCCGTCAAATAACACAAACGCACAGCGCTGGCTGTTCATTCCTTACAATCCGCAAAAAACAATAGCGAACGGGAGATATATACTGGTCTCGGCCCTCGATCCAAATCTTGTGCTTGACATTTCCGGTGACAAGGCAGATGTGGCTGACGGAACAAACGTACAGATATGGACTGACAACGCTCCGAGTAAGTACAACTCAATCGATGTCACCTATTTAGATAACGGTTGTTACAGGCTGGCTCATGCGGCTTCCGGTAAAAGCATCGAAGTAAAGGATGAAAGTTGCGCTGCGAAGGCTAATATTCAAATATCTGCGTCAAAGGATGCCAGAAAACAGTGGTGGTTCATTATGAAGCAGGGAACAGGCTACAGAATAGTTTCCCGGCTGAACGGCCTCGTAATCGATGTC
>CACYEU010000002.1 GCA_902773445.1 uncultured Lachnospiraceae bacterium
AAAGATGTCCTGATCGGCATGACCTATTCTACGAAGGAAATCAAAGACCGGGTCCGTGTGCAGACACTGAAAAGCATGGCGACGGCATTGGTTGAACTGCTGTTGCTGGCATTTATCTGTATGCTCCTGCTTTCGAGGACGATCCTGAAGCCGCTGAATCGCATCAGCAAAAACATCCGCCTGTACAAACAGACCAAGGAGAGTGAAGATATCATCAGGGATCTGGCGGGGATCAAGACGCGAAATGAGATCGGTGAGCTTGCAGAGGACTTCGGCGGGCTGGTCAGCGAAATGGATCACTACACAAATGAGATCGCAAAAGTCACAGCCGAAAAAGAGAAGATCGAGACCGAGCTCACACTCGCAAACCATATCCAGGCCAGTATGCTTCCGAACACATTCCCGGCATTTCCGGAGAGAATGGAATTTGATGTATACGCCAATATGAATCCGGCCAGGGAAGTCGGCGGAGATTTCTATGATTTCTTCTTGATCGATGAGACTCATCTGGCGATGGTGATTGCGGATGTATCAGGCAAAGGAATCCCGGCTGCGCTGTTCATGATGGCGTCAAAGATCGTGATTGCGAACAACGCGATGATGGGCAAGTCGCCGGCACAGATCCTGTTCGATACAAATCAGGCCGTCTGCGGCAATAATTCCGAGGAAATGTTCGTTACGACATGGCTCGGGATCCTCAATCTTGAGACCGGCGTCATCACGGCGTCGAACGCAGGTCATGAGTACCCTGCCATTAAACACAGGGGCGGTCTGTTCGAACTCCTCAAGGACAAGCATGGCTTTGTCATTGGCGGCATGTCCGGCATGGAATACACAGAGTATGAGATCAGAATGGAACCCGGCTCGACGATCTTTGTCTATACTGACGGACTCCCGGAGGCGACAAATGCCGACATGAAGATGTTCGGAACCGAGCGCATGATCCGGGCACTCAATACCGATCCGGATGCTGCCCCGCGTCACATCCTCAGCAATATGGAAAAGGCTGTGGAGGATTTTGTCCGGGATGCAGAACAATTCGACGATCTGACAATGCTCTGCCTGACTTACAAGCCGAAAAAAGAGTGAGCATGGTTTCGGCTGATACAATTAAAAAGAATCGATCAAACCCGCCTTCCGTAAGTGACACGGTCGGCGGGTTCGTGTTATACTGTTTTATGGATACAAATGTAAGTGAGCGGAGGATACCTTTATATGAGTTTCAAATGCAGAAAATGCGGAACAGAACTTCCCGATGAGGCAGCTTACTGCACCTCCTGCGGAGAGAAGCAGGATCGCGAAAGCATCATATCAAAGCTGACAAACTGGGCCACGTTCAAACCGAAACAAGTGATTGGTGCCTTTGCTGCATTGCTGGTGGTCGGAGCCAGCGTTCTGACAGTGTCAAACGCGCAGTCAGCCGCCAGCGTCACTGATTCGAAGACTGCGGCAAATCAGGAAGAAGAGGTCTGGATCGCGGAAGACAGCGACGTATACCACTCTGATCCGGACTGCAGTGATATGGAAGACCCGGAACAGATAACACTTGAGCAGGCAGAAAAAGACGGTTACAAACCGTGTAAGAAGTGCCATTGAGAAAAGGAGAGACACCATGGATGTCAAGGTAAAAGAACCTGAATTAGTATTGGATGGCGTAGTTGAAGAGGCAGCGGCCGGCGGAGAGCTCGCGACAGTTCAGACTGAAGAACTCATCAAGACTGAGGAATTCACTCCCGAAGAACTCGCAAAGATCGATGCATTTGCCAAAAAGATCGACCTGCACGATACGAATCTCGTGATGCAGTACGGCGCAAGCTCACAGAAGAAGCTGTCGGATTTCTCCGATGCGACGCTGAAAAATGTCCGCTCAAAGGATATGGGCGAGATCGGCAAGATCCTTGCTCAGCTGGTCACGGACGTCAAGGCTGTCGGTCAGGAAGAAAAGGGCATCAAAGGCTTTTTCAACAAGAAAGCCAATCAGATCGAGGCGATGAAGGCCCGCTATCAGAAGAGCGAAGTCAGCGTCAACAAGATCGCTGAAGAGCTTGAGAAACATCAGGCTTCACTGATCAAAGATGTTGCGATGCTCGACAGACTCTATGACGAGAACAAGGTCTATTTCAAAGAGCTCGGCATGTATATCGCAGCAGGCGAGAAGAAGCTCGCCGAGGTGCGCAACACTGAACTCAAAGAGCTGCGTGAAAAAGCGATGCAGACCAAGGATCCCGAGGATGCACAGGAAGCCGACGATCTTGCGCACAAATGTGAGCGCTTCGAAAAGAAGCTTTACGATCTGAAGCTTTCCCGCAACATCTGTCTGCAAAATGCTCCGCAGATCCGGATGGTCCAGAATGCCGACATCCAGATGTCAGAGAAGATCCAGTCGACACTGGTCAACACCCTTCCGCTCTGGAAGAGCCAGATGGTCCTCGGCCTCGGAATTGCCCACTCGAAAGAGGCGGCCGATGCACAGCATATGGTCTCTGAGGCGACAAATGAAATGCTGAAGAAGAATGCGGAGGTACTTCACATGGCAACGACTGAGTCAGCGCGCGAGGCAGAGCGCGGCATCGTTGATATCGAGACCCTGCAGCAGACTAACCAGCAGCTGATCGATACGATCGATGAAGTGATCCGCATCCAGGATGAGGGACGCGCCAAGAGAAAAGAAGCCGAGAAGGAGCTGATCCGCATCGAGGCAGAACTGAAGACAAAACTGTTGGAAGCCAGCGCGCAGCCGACAAATACAGAGCAGGTATAAGACGTAAGATATGTTTTGGATAATCATTATCATATGGATCGTTGTAGCGTCCAGCAACAATAAGAAAGCGAAAAAGCCGAACTACCAGCAGGCTCCGCCTTACAGACCGGCTTATCAGCAGATCCCGCAGCAGGCTCAGCCTTCTGCGCAGATGAGAACTGCGCCTAAAAAACGTAAGAGCGAAGTCCTTAAGATCGTGCTCGGAGCTCTTTCGATCTACGCAGGTGTTCAGTCGTTCTTTGATCCGGCAGTCAGCGGACTCGGCGATTCGACGATCGCCAGTCTGATCACGATGATCGTTCTGGTTGCGGTCGGAATCATGGCGATCGCAGTCGGACTCCACAATCAGAAAATGTATAACATCGCCGAAGGCGTGATCAAAGACGAGGGCAACACTTCGATCGATGAGATCGCTCACGCGATCGGGAAGCCTTATGACGCGACCGTTTCAGTCATCAGTACAATGATCAAGAAGAATTATTTCCCGGGCGCTTATATCGACTATCAGAACAGGCAGCTTGTCATGACAAGGGACGGAAAGCCGATCGAGCCGGTCGTACCGTTCACCGGGAAAGTCTGCCCGCACTGCAACGGTCCGGTCGGTGAACATGACAAGTTCTGTCAGCATTGCGGCAAGAAGATCGTGAGCGCCAAACCGCAGGCAGCTCCTGCGAAGGAAGACGTTTCGACTGACAGCCTCAATGAGAAATACATCAGTGAGCTTGAGAGACTTGTCAAGCGTATCGATGAGCAGGAATTTACACAGAAACTGACAGAATTAAAGGACGTTGTCAAAAAGATCTATGAGAGGGTCGGCGACGATCCGGAGAATGTTTCGAGCATCCGCAAATTTGCGAACATATATATGCCGGCGATCATCAATGCAGTCTCAACTTACGAGACAGTCCGTGGTGCAAACTACAGCATTGATGAGACCCTGGAATCGCGCAGGGATGCGCTGGATGCGGTCAATATGGGACTTTCCGCATCCAAGAACCTGTTGAATCAGTTATATCAATCCGATCAGCTCAATGTGTCGGTCGAGCTCGAAATGCTCAAACGCATGATGGCCGCGGACGGCTTGATCAAGGATCAGGACATGGATATTCAGGAGTAGGAAGGAGACTCTCATGAAAAAGTTAGAAGAATATGTATTAAGCATTCCCGATTTTCCGGAACCCGGTATCATTTTCCGTGACGTCACATCGATTTTAGGTGACGCGGACGGACTCGAGCTGGCGATCAACCAGCTGCAGGAAGCTATCGCGGATATCGATTGTGACGTGATCTGCGGAGCCGAAGCACGCGGATTCATTTTCGGTATGCCTCTTGCCTATAACCTCCACAAGCCGTTTGTTCCGGTCAGAAAGAAAGGCAAACTCCCGCGCGAGACGATCAGCGAGACCTATGACCTTGAGTACGGCTCAGCGACGATCGAGATCCACAAAGACGCGATCAAACCCGGCCAGAAAGTCATTCTGGTCGACGATCTTCTTGCCACAGGAGGAACACTCGCAGCATCCGCAAAACTGATCGAGCGCCTCGGCGGCGAAGTCGCGCGCGTCCTTGTCATTATCGAACTTGCAGGCCCCAACGGCCGTGCCGCTCTCCCGGGCTATGATGTCGCTTCACTGATCAGATACGAAGGGAAGTAAAAGACTTACTAAAACGCTTGCAATACAAAATGTTAGGTGCGGTCAGGTATTTCCTGATTTCACCTAACATTTTTTTGCTCATATTTGACCTGACAGGCAGGGTGCATTAATCCCAGCTGTCGTCCTCCATGCGGTTCGGCTTGCTGTCAGCGTAAAAGTAGTTGTAGACGACTTTGTAGAGCTTGGCGGT
>CACYEU010000003.1 GCA_902773445.1 uncultured Lachnospiraceae bacterium
GATGATCTCGGTTATAATAATAAATTCCCGGACGACGGAGCATCAGAGCACAAGGCTGTGATCGGCTCTACCTGCAACCTGAGAGCCGGTGCAGGCTACAATTACAAGGTCGTCACAGTGCTCGAGCAGGGCACGCCTATCACTGTGATCGGAGAAGTCTCGAAAGGGTGGTATCACGTATCCTGTGAAGCGGGCGAAGGTTATATCGGAACCAGGTTCGTTGATTTCGGGTGATTGTACGAAAGCCGGGCAATTCGAACAATAACTGAATGCTAAGGGGCTGCCGCAAAAGACGGTGTTCCCATTAGATATTGCAGACATTTGCAAGTAATCTCTGCAATATGTAATGTGGACACGCCTTAGTGCGGCAGCCCCTTTTGGTTGAGTCGCTGCTTAGCCTCCCGCAGGATATGACGTATTTAGTTCAGCCTTCCGTAAGATATGCCGGATCTTAGTGCGTAGCCCCGCTCTGCGGCGAGCTCACTCACCGTGACCAGACGGTAGCCCCGCTCGAGCAGAGCCGGAATAAGCATCTGGGCAGCAATGTAAGACTGTTCGTAAATCTCGTGCATTAGAATGATGTCGCCGTCCTGAACACTGTTCATGACAGTGTCATAGGTAATCTGAGCATTTTTATGGGACCAGTCGAGCGTATCTATAGACCACATGATCATGGGCATTCCGAAGGAGTTGGCTATGACAAGATCGTTGTAGCCGCCGCCCGGCGGGCGGAAGAGTGTCGGAACCTGGCCGGTCACCGATTGTATCGCGTCATTCGTCCTTGATATCTCTGATGAGATCTGTTCGGCCGTGAGGTGGGTCAGGGTCTTGTGATCCCACGAGTGATTGCCCTGCTCCATGCCCATATCGTGCTCACGCTTCACAGCAGATGAAAAGTCGGAGACCTGATTACCAATCATAAAGAAGGTGGCTTTCACATTGTACTGGCTGAGCAGATCAAGAATCCGATCTGTGTATTCGCCGGGTCCGTCGTCGAATGTCAGCGCGACCATAGGAGCACTGTCATATTTGCGGTTCGGATCGTACTTGCCGTTCGCATCGAACCAGCACCATTTATTGTCCAGATTCTTCCAGCCGTTTGCAGCCTTCCCGTCACCGTCGAAGTAGTATCTGGCATCGCCTGACTCGACCCATCCGGTCTGCATGACCCCTTTTGAGTCGAAATAATGCATTGCTCCGTCGACTGTGATAAGTCCGGTCTGCATGACTGCGTCACTGTTCATGTAGTATGTGCTGCCGTCCACTGTAAGAAGTCCTGTCTTTCGGGCTCCGTCGTCCCCAAGATAATAGGTAGCATCGTCAAGGACAAGCCAGCCGGTCTGAATTTCACCGTTGTTATCAGCATAGTAAGTGAGATCGCCGTCCGTGACCCAGCCGGTCTCGAGCACGCCGTCTTCTCCGAGATGAAATCGCTTGCCACCTTGCTCCACCCAGCCGGTCTGCATGGCGCCGAAATCATCGAAGTAGTAGCGACTGCCGTTCTCATCAGTGTACCAGCCGGTTACAGGCGTTCCCTGATCATTAAGGCGATACGTTACATTATTATCGTCCGTCGCCCACATATCTGTCTGCTTCTGACCTGTGATATCGAAATAATAGAGTTTTTCGTCCACGGAGACCCAACCGGTCGACATGTATCCGTAGTTGTTAAAATAATAATCATAACCGTCGATCGTATACCAGCACGAGACCGGACTTTGACCTTCTTCGGGCGTGTAATGCCAGCCGTTGACATCGACCGCCCATCCGGTCCGGTAGCCCTCATAAATCGGGGTCCTGGTCTTGTGTTTGGGTGTAGGATATTCTGCATTCAGGTAGGCGCAAAAAGTCAGCAGGCAGATCAGGATCGGCATCATTCCGACGAGACAGATAAGTGCCTCAAGTTTTCTTGTCTTTAATCGCAGTTCTCTGCGCTTCTCTTTAGTCAATATTTACCCCCGCTTTTTTCCTATATTTGAAGATGATACCACTTTTCTTCTTTAATTCAAGTCTTGAAAATGATATGATAGACCTAATCTGTGCCTTTGTATGACGATATCATGGTCGGGACAGAACGATCGGATGGGCTTAAGGCGCGGAGTATTACGAGAAAAGAGCGATTGCAATAGGAAAGTATGGATCAGGAAAGTATTCGATTAAATAAATACATCAGTGCTGCCGGGGTCTGTTCCCGAAGGGAAGCCGACCGCCTCATTGAAAACGGTTCAGTGACGATTTTAAAGAGTGGTGGGAATGAGACTGTTCCTGCCCATGTCGGAGAGCGGGTATACCCGGGAGACCGCGTATTTGTGAAAGGGAAAGAGGTCGCTGCCGAAGAGCAGGAAAAACTCTATTATATGCTGAATAAGCCAAAGGGAATTATCTGTACGGGTGATCGGCATATCAGCAATAACATAATAGATTACGCCGGCCTTTCACAGTATATTTCCTATGCGGGCAGGTTAGACAGGGATTCGACCGGACTTGTGCTTCTGACTAATGACGGCGAACTGAACGATATGATCATGAGGGCTTCCAACTATCATGAGAAGGAATACATCGTGAAGGTTGATAAAGTCCTTACGCCGGAGTTCATCATAGCCATGCAGAACGGTATGGAAATTGTGCTTGACGATGACCGCCATCTCACAAATGAAATAGGAAAAAAGGGCAGGCGGAAGGGAACCGTAGTCAGGACTCGTCCCTGTCGTGTTCGCCGTCTCAATAAAAAAGAATTTTCAATTATCCTGACACAGGGATTTAACAGGCAGATCAGGCGAATGTGCCTCACAAAAGGATATTCGGTGCTGGAAATAAAAAGAGTCCGCATCATGAATCTTCTTCTCGGAGATCTTAAGGAGGGCGCTATGCGGCCCCTTTCTGAGGAGGAAATCGCGGAACTGA
>CACYEU010000004.1 GCA_902773445.1 uncultured Lachnospiraceae bacterium
AGGAATGCTTCCTGTCACATATCTGATATTTTTCATCATTTTGTTCCGAAGATACGGTCTCCCGCGTCTCCAAGCCCCGGGCAGATGTAGGCGTTTTCATTCAGCTGACGGTCGAGGTGGCCGATGTAGATCTGGACATCGGGGTGCGCCTCGGCAAGGACTTTGACGCCCTCGGGAGCTGCGATGATGCACATGAATTTGATTTTCTTGCCGCCGCGCTCTTTGATCAGCTTGATCGAGTCAGCTGCTGATCCGCCGGTCGCGAGCATCGGATCAGTGACGATGATTACGCGCTCTTCGATCGGATCCGGAAGCTTGCAGTAATACTCATGCGGCTCATGTGTGACCGGATCGCGGTACATACCGACGTGACCGACTTTCGCGGTCGGGACAAGGCTTAAGATTCCGTCGGTCATGCCGAGACCTGCGCGCAGGATCGGGATGATCGCCTGTTTTCTGCCTGCGATGACCGGAGAGGTCGTCTTCTCGAGCGGAGTTTCTATTTCGATATCCACTGTGTCGAGATCGCGCATTGCCTCAAAGCCCATCAGCATCGCGATTTCGGAGACGATATTGCGGAACTCCGCGGTGCCGGTGTTCTTGTCGCGCAGCATTGTGATCTTATGCTGGATCAACGGGTGGTCAAGAATCATTACATTCGGATAGTCCTTCATGTCATTTCCTCCTTAACTTGTCTTTAGATATGTACTCCACGATTTTCGTCACCTGTCTGATTGGTTCCGAATTCGTAGTCTTTTCCGGGAAGGATCGCATTTAACACGATACCGACGATTGAAGCAACCGCGAGGGCTGTCAGCGTGATCGTAACCGAGCCGATCTTGAAAGTCAGGCCGTTGCCGAGGCCGAGGCCGCAGACCATGATCGCCGCAGCGATGATCAGATTGCGGGAGTTCGTAAAGTCGACTCTGTTTTCAACCATATTGCGGATACCGATCGCGGAGATCATTCCATAGAGGATGAAGCTGATACCTCCGATGATCGCGGCCGGCATCGTTCCGATGATCTGTGAGATCTTCGGGATAAAGCTGAGTGCGATCGCGTAGCAGGCCGCCAGACGGACGACGCGCGGATCGTAGACTTTGGAAAGCTCGAGAACGCCGGTGTTTTCGCCGTAAGTCGTGTTGGCGGGTCCGCCGAACAGACCGGCCAGAGCGGTTGCGAGACCGTCGCCGAGAAGCGTTCTGTTAAGACCGGGATCTTCGATGAAATTGCGCTTGGTCGTCGCTGAGATCGCCGAAATATCGCCGACATGTTCCATCATTGAGGCGATCGCGATCGGAGCCATGACCAGGATCGCAGTGATATCGAATTTCGCGACGAAGAAGTCGGGAAGACCGACAACTTTTGCGCTGGAAACCGCGGCCATGTTCAGCAGCGGTGATCCGTCAGCAGCTGTCACGCCGCAGGCGTTCATGATGAGAGCGGCGATATAGGCGATGACAACAGCCATCAGGATCGGGATGATCTTGAACATGCCCTTGCCCCAGATATTGAAGATAATGACGACCGCGAGAGCAATCAGCGCGAGCGGCCAGCAGGTCGCGGCGTTCGAGATCGCTGAGGGCGCCAGACCGAGACCGATGCAGACGATGATCGGACCGGTGACGACCGGCGGAAGGAAGCGCATGACTTTCTTGACGCCGACGGCTTTGACGATCAGCGCGAGAACCAGATAGAGAAGACCGGCTACGACAATGCCGCCGCAGGCATAGGGGAGTTTCTCCCCGTAGGACATGTCGGCAAATTTGCCGGAATCCAGTTCGGCGACGGTCGCAAATCCGCCGAGGAAAGCGAATGACGAGCCGAGAAAAGCCGGTACTTTAAATTTCGATAAAACATGGAATAAAAGGGTGCCGATGCCGGCAAAGAAAAGGGTGACCTGTACGGAAAGGCCTTCGCCATGGAAATAGGAATTGACAAGGATCGGCACTAGAATCGTGGCTCCGAACATGGCAAACATATGCTGAAGCCCGAGGATCGCCACGCGCCCTTTGCCAAGGGTCATGGCGTCGTAAATGGGTTCTTGCTGCTTCATTAGTAACTCTCTTTCTTACATAGATGATTACGGGGAAACTCTTGCTAATATTATACTGAAGACAGGGTCAAGTTTCAATGAATCGGAGCAATTTTGGACGATGATTTTGACCGTGTTTTTCTTTTAATCCGAAGCGGATTTTGTTATAGTGAGAATAGTGTAAACATGAGGATTTTGGATTTATCAGAAAGGTTATTTTGTATGTCATACGGATGGACAATCAATGAACGGGGCAATATTGTATTCCCGGTTCCGGAAGATGTTAAGACTCCGTGGTTTTCAAGCATAGGGGACCTTCCAAAGACCCTTGAATACTTTAACGGTACGATTTACGAAAAGGTTGAGCAGACAGCGAAAGAACATCCGAATCAGATCGCGATGGATTTCATGGGCAAGCATATCACTTACCGGCATATGATCGATCAGATCAACCGGTGCGCCAGATCACTCCGCGTGCTCGGGATCCGAGAAAACGATAAAGTCACGATCGCGATGCCGAACTGCCCGCAGGCGATATACATGATGTATGCGGTCAACCTGGTCGGCGCGGTCTCAAACATGGTCCACCCGCTTTCAGCTGAAAAAGAGATCGAAGAGTATCTGAACATGTCAAACAGCGTGATGGTCGTCACACTTGATCAGTTCTATCACAAGATCGAGGCGATCCGGCAGAACACGAAAGTTCAGAATGTCATTCTGGCGCGGATCAAAGATGAACTGACGCGGCCGATTAAGGTCGGATATATGCTGACCGAGGGACGCAAGATCGAGCGGATCCCGAAGGAGGCGCCGGTCTTCCAGTGGCCTGAATTCATGCGTCTGGCACATCACTGCGGTTATGCGTACCGTGTCAAACGAAGCCCCGACGATACCGCGGCGATCCTTTATTCGGGCGGTACGACCGGAACAACTAAGGGTATCGAATTGACCAATCTCAATTTCAATGCGCTTCATGAGCAGGTCCTCGCAGCCAATCCGATGTTCAGGAACGGCGACAAGATGCTTGCGGCGATGCCGCTCTTCCACGGTTTCGGCCTCGGCGTCTGTCTGCATACGATGCTTGCGGGCGGAGGCCGGTGCGTGCTGGTTCCGCGATTTACGCCGAAGAGCTATGCAAAGCTGATCACAAGGGCAAAATGCAATTTTATCGCGGGAGTTCCGACGCTCTATGAAGCGATGCTCAGGCTCCCGTCGATGAACGGTGCCGACCTGTCGAGCCTGAAGGGCGTTTTCTCAGGCGGTGACTCACTGTCGATCGAGCTCAAGAAAAAACTGGACCAGTTCCTGTTTGATCATGACGCCAAGATCCAGGTGCGCGAGGGGTACGGAACGACTGAGTGCGTGACGGCTTCCTGCCTGACACCGCCGCAGATGCACAAGGAAGGAAGTATCGGTATTCCGTTCCCGGATACCTATTATAAGATCGTCAAACCGGGAACCGACGAGGAACTGCCGTTCGGTGAAGAGGGAGAGATTGTTCTCGCGGGTCCGACCGTGATGAAGGGCTATCTTGATATGCCCGAAGAGACGGCCGCAACACTGCGCACGCATGAAGACGGGCTGACCTGGGTCTACACCGGCGACCTCGGAACGATGGATGACGAAGGATTCATCTATTTCAAAGGCCGCGCGAAGCGCATGATCATTTCGTCCGGTTACAATATTTACCCGGCGCAGATCGAGAACATCTTTGACGCGCACGAAAAAGTCCAGATGAGCTGCGCGATCGGCGTGCCTGACAGCTATAAGATGCAGAAAGTTAAAATGTTCATCAAGCCGGCAGCAGGCGTGCCGTCAACCGAGGAGACAAAGGAAGAACTGATGGCATATGCGCGCAAGCATATCGCGAAATACGCAATGCCTTATGATATCGAGTTCCGCGACGAACTTCCGAAGACGCTGGTCGGAAAGGTAGCCTACCGCGTCCTTGAGGAGGAAGAGGAACAGAAACGAAAAGGTTCCG
>CACYEU010000005.1 GCA_902773445.1 uncultured Lachnospiraceae bacterium
ACACCGAGGGATTCCGCAAACAGAACGATCTCCTCAAATGAATACCCGAAAGCTTCCTCCGCATGAGGGACACGGTTCATTTTCCCTGCGATAAATGTATCGGTGCCGACAATGACCGGCGTTGTCAGCCCGTATTCTTTCGCGTCGAGCAGTTTCCATGTGATCGGAATGCCGTACGGATTGTCAACTTTCCCCGCAAAATCGATGATCTTATGTGTGTCTTCCCCGCGGATCGCAGATTTATCAAAGGTACGTACACTTCTTCTGTTTCGTATTACTTCCAATGCGTTCATTTTTCATCCTCTCTCTGATCTGTCAGCCCATTCCGCCAAGACCCTCTTGATATTCTCTTCCTTTGGAACGATCGTATCCAGTGCTATTTCAGGATGTTGTTTCGCGTAAGACTCAATGTCTGCCATAAGATTCGTTTTGGATTCCATATAGTCATCGATGATCGTCCGATCATCGCAGCCCAGTTTTTTCAAAATGATTGCCGACACGACGCCTGTCCGGTCTTTCCCTGCCTTGCAAAAGAAAAGAACCCCGCTGTGGGCATTGATGATCGTATCGACGATCCTGTCCATCTGCTTGTCGAGCATCTTCAGATAAGACATCGCCGCCTCATCGGGCGAAGCCGGAATGTCACCCCCTCCGGTCACCGGCAGGTGCAGATAGGTGAATTCCTGCTCCGTTTTAAGCCGGCACGGATTAGCCTTGTATTCCTTCTCTTCCCTCAGGTCGACGACCGTCCTAATATCATTTTGAATCAGCCACTGCACATCCTCATCGGTAAGCAGTTCAGGATAATCGCTCCTGATATACCGCATATCCCCGGTGGGCAGCACTCTAGTATTTACAGTAGATTCGAATAATGATCCCATTGTCTGTACCTGCTCAGAAACCAACGCTGCATTCCTGTCTCAAATGTTTTCTCTTCGAGCCAGCTTCTTATTTCAGCTTGCTGTAGTCTTCATCCGATACGGCTTCAAGCCACTCGGTACTTGTTTCATCTCCGGGAACCTCGATCGCCAGGTGGGAGAACCATGAATCCGGCGCGGCTCCGTGCCAGTGTTTGACTCCGGCAGGAATATTGATGACTGTACCCGGCGTCATCCCGACCGCATCTTTTCCCCACTCCTGATAATAACCTCTGCCTCCGATGCAGATCAGTATCTGACCGCCGTCGCTTTTCGCATTGTGAATGTGCCAGTTGTTGCGGCATCCGGGTTCAAATGTCACGTTGTACACCGGCACCTGATCCGTAGACACCGGCGCAAGATAGCTCTCTCCGACGAAGAACTCGCCGTACGGATTCGGCTCTCCGATCGGGAAGCAGATACTGTTCTGATAGCGGTCTTTCTCTGTCAGCTCAGGGACATCTTCTCCCCAAACCTCTTTTGCAAGACGGAATACCGCCCAGCCTTTCGGCCAGCCGACATACATCGTGGCGTGTGTGATGATCGCCGCGATCTCTTCTTTAGTGACGCCGTGAGCCTTTGCGTTCTGCAGATGATAAGTCAGCGATGAATCTGTTATGCCGGATGCCATCAGTGACACAACTGTAATAATGCATTTTGTCTTGACATCGATCGCTTCCTCGTTCCACACTTCGCCGAACAGCACATCGTCATTGAGATGGGCAAACATCGGCGCGAACTCACCAAGCTGATCTCTGCCGGCCGTCTGTACGATTTTCTCACTCATTCTCATTCCCTCCTGACTCATTCCCTGATAAATCGTTGGTCTTTCTCCGGAACCCCTCCGGTATCTGAAACATATCTCTCGACTGACATGTGCAGATCATATTTTTCCCGAAGCGCGGCTAACTCGCCCATCATTGCGGAAGCATGGTGCCTGTCGAGCGATTCCTGGTCTTTCCAGCTGTCGATCAGCAGCACCGTCTCAGGGTCTTTCATCGGAATAAAGTACTCATACTTTTCATTTCCTTCCTCTGCCCTGATGGCGTCCGCGATCCCTTTCTCTTCCATCTCCTGCGCAAATCTGCGCGCGTTTCCGCCGCTGCCTGTATAGTACAGATTGACAGTGATACTCATCCTGTTATTCCTCACTCCGTGACCGCCGGCCTCTGATGATGGCCGCGATCAGCTGCGCACCTTTCTTCAAATCCTTTGTAAATACATACTCGTCCGTTGAATGCGTTCTCTGCATGCCGCAGGACAAGACGATTCCCTCGATATTGTGCAGGGCAAAAATATTGTTGTCGCTTCCCCCGTGGGTAACCGTCAGAATGCCCGGAAGCCCGGTCTCTTCGCAGGCCTTCTGAAAGCCCAGGCAGACCGGTGCCTCTTCGGGTGTCTCATAGGCTTCTAAATGCACCTGCTGCGCCCAGTCCGTCTGTCCCCCGACGGACCGTGCCTCTTCCTCAAATGTTTCTCTGACGAGCTGCGCCTGTTCGAGCGCTTCTCCGTGATCAAAGCTTCTGACTTCACCTGTGCATCTGCATGCTTCAGGCACAATATTGTCCGCGGTTCCGGCTCGGATCGTACCGATGTTGAGCGTTGTCTGTTCGCTGACTTTCCCCTGCGGAATACGCGCGATGGCTTTCGCCGCAGCCGCGAGGGCGTTGACGCCTGCCTCCGGCGCAAATCCGGCATGTGATGCTTTCCCTGTGACCGTGATTTCGAACGAAATGATCGAAGGTGCTTTGCGCGCGGCGCGGCCGGGCTCGCCGCTCATATCAAGCACATAAGCCTCGCGGGAACGGATCTTGCTGTAGTCGAAGGCTTTTGCTCCTTTGCCGTACACTTCTTCCGCGACAGTAAAGAGAACCTCGACGTCTCCGTGCGCGTCTCCGCTCTCCAAAACAAGACGGATCCCTTCCAGGATCTCGACGATCCCGCACACGTCGTCCGCGCCGAGAACAGTCGTCCCGTCTGATGTGATCTTTCCGTCCCGCAGGGCCGGCTTTTTGCCGATCCCCGGTTCAACGGTATCCATATGCGCAGAGAACAACACCGGTTCCTTTGGCGCGGTGCCATGCAGGATCCCATACAGATTGCCGGTCGGAGAACCAAAAGGCTCTCCGGCTTTATCTTCGAGCATTTCAAAGCCCAGTACCTTTAATTCCCTC
>CACYEU010000006.1 GCA_902773445.1 uncultured Lachnospiraceae bacterium
CGGTCGCGCGTTCACCTGAAGCGGTAGAACTCCATATCCACGGCGCCGCAGACGATCAATCCAAGACAAGCAATGCGTTTATTGATGTCGGAGATGGAAATGAAGCTGCTGCTCCGGCTGAAAAGAAAGCCAAACCAAAAAAACGCAAGGCGGCAGCGGCAAAGACATCCAAAACGAAAGAAACAGCAGAAGCAGCTGCTGTTGTCGATAAGCCGGTCATCAAAACTGATCAGACACACAACGATTATCAATTCCCGCCGCTTAGTCTGCTGGCCCGCGGGTCGCGTTCAAACGGAGACTCAAAGAGCTATCTGACGGAAACGGCTCACAAACTGGAACAGACACTGCAAAATTTCGGCGTCAATGTCACGGTAACCGATGTCAGCTGCGGACCGGCTGTAACGCGCTTTGAACTCCAGCCTGAAGCCGGTGTGAAGGTAAGCCGTATCGTCGCTCTTGAAAGCGATATCAAGCTTAACCTTGCTGCATCCGACATCCGCATCGAAGCTCCGATCCCCGGTAAAGCGGCGGTCGGAATCGAAGTGCCGAATAAGTCCAACGCAACGGTCATGCTGCGGGATCTTCTCGAAGATGAAGCGATCCGTTCGCATAAATCCAAGATCGCGTTTGCTGCAGGCCGTGATATAGCAGGCATGCCGGTTGTCGCTGACATTCAGAAGATGCCGCATGTCCTGATCGCCGGCGCGACAGGCTCCGGTAAATCGGTATGTATCAATACGATCATTATGAGCCTGCTGTACCGGGCACATCCGGATGAAGTCAAGCTGATCATGATCGATCCCAAGGTCGTCGAGCTGTCAGTTTACAACAATATTCCGCATCTGCTGGTGCCGGTCGTGACTGATCCGAAGAAGGCGGCCGGTGCGCTGAACTGGGCTGTCGCCGAGATGACACGGCGCTATCAGCTGTTTGCGAAATTCGGTGTCAGAAAAATCGAAGAGTTCAATTCGAAAGTAAGGCGCGGTGCCAAACCTTCGACCGATGAAGACGATGAAGCCCTGAAGCGTCCGCTTCCGCAGATCGTTATTATTGTCGACGAGCTGGCTGATTTGATGATGGTTTCATCAAAAGAGGTCGAAGACGCGATCGTGCGCCTGACACAGCTGGCGCGCGCAGCCGGTATTCACCTTGTGATCGCGACGCAGCGTCCTTCGGTCAATGTCATCACAGGCCTGATCAAAGCGAATATGCCGTCCCGAATCGCTTTTGCGGTGACGAGCGGTGTCGATTCACGAACGATCCTTGACATGAACGGAGCGGAAAAGCTGCTCGGAAGAGGCGATATGCTGTTCTTCCCGTCCGGTTATCCGAAACCGGTACGTGTCCAGGGCGCATTTGTTTCCGACAGAGAAGTGTCATCAGTCGTTGACTATGTGATCAGTCACAATGCCGGATCAGGCAATTATGATGAAAGCGCCGAGGAAGGTATCAACAAGTCGATGAGCCCGAATCCTGCGATGCCGGGCATGTCCGACGATCCTGAAGATGATCGCGACGAATATTTTGTCCCTGCAGGAAGGTTTATCATCGAAAAAGAAAAAGCATCGATCGGAGCTCTGCAGCGCAGATTCAAGATCGGTTTTAACCGCGCCGCACGGATTATGGATCAGTTGTGCGAGGCGGGAGTCGTCGGAGAGGAAGAGGGAACGAAACCCCGCAAGATCCTCATGACGATCGAAGAGTACAGTCAGAAATTTGAGGAAGGCTATAACGAGTAATATGAGTACTGTAATTGACGGAAAACTGACGTCTGCAAAAGTGCGTGAACAGATCCGGGAAGAAGTGGACAAGCTTAAAGAAAACGGCATCAAGCCGTCACTGACGGTTATCAGAGTCGGTGAAGACCCGGCTTCAAAAGTCTATGTCAGAAACAAGCAGAAAGCCTGCGCGGAAGTCGGCATTGAATCAGAACTGATCCATTTGCCTGAGGAGACAGATGAACAGGAACTGATCAGAATCGTTGAAGAATGCAATCAGGATCCGCTCACTGACGGTATTCTGGTTCAGCTTCCGCTCCCGGCACAGATCGATGAGGAGAGAGTGAAATCAGTGATCGATCCCGCAAAGGATGTCGACGGATTTCATGCGGTCAACATGGGTCGTCTGATCACCGGGGAAGCCGGATTTGTTCCGTGTACGCCGGCTGGAATCATCAGACTTCTGGACGAATATGATATCGGGATCGACGGTGCACACTGCGTCATCGTCGGCCGCAGTCAGATCGTCGGAAAGCCTCTGGCGCTTCTTCTGCTCGGCCGGAATGCAACGGTTACGATCTGTCATTCGCGCACGCGCAATCTGAAGGAGATCTGCAAACAGGCGGATATTCTGATTTCCGCAGCCGGACAGACCGGACTGATCACAGCGGATCATGTGAAAGATCAGGCTGTCGTGATCGATGTCGCAATGAACCGTGACGAAAACGGCAAACTGTGCGGTGATGTCAAGTTTGATGAAGTCAGCAAGAAAGCAGCGGCCATCACCCCGGTTCCGGGCGGAGTCGGCCCGATGACTGTTGCGATGCTGCTCAACAATTGCCTTCAATCGGCAAAAGGAAGGAAAGCCTTATGACAAAATGTGTCAAATGCGGAGCCGAAATACCTGACGGCAGGATGCATTGTCCGGAATGCGGTTTTGAGGTGCGTATGGTGCCTGACTACAATCCAATGGATGAAGTTCTGGCCGGTCAGATCGGTGGTGCCGTACCGGGTCCTGACAACAGAAGAAGGTCGGCAAGACCTGATCCACAGCAGGAAGCCCGCAGGCGCAGGAATAAGAAAAAGGCTCAAATGGCAAGAA
This sequence comes from uncultured Lachnospiraceae bacterium, assembly GCA_902773445.1. Classification (GTDB taxonomy): domain Bacteria; phylum Bacillota; class Clostridia; order Lachnospirales; family Lachnospiraceae; genus RUG842. The sequence continues at coordinate 2,821 of CACYEU010000006.1, forward strand.
AGAGGAAACGCCGCAGGGCTGCGCTTCTGATGTTTTTGATGCTCCTGATCCTGGCGTTTGCAGTTGGTTTTGTTATCTACCGAAGCTCTTATACCGGACTGGTTCACAGGGGCCAGAATGCATTTAACAAAGATATGTATGACGAAGCGCTCGGACTGTTCAATAAAGCGATCAAAAAAGCTCCTTCAAAAGCTCCTGCCTACAGAGGTTATTATCAGGCGATGATGGCGCTCGGAGATGAAGAGACGGCTGAAAAGAAGCTTTTGGAAGTCGTCGGTGAATATCCGGATCAGGTCGACCTCTACAAAGTGCTGTTCCAGTTCTATATTGACTGCGATACATCATATGAGATCGCAAATGTGCTTGAAACGATCGAAGATGAGTCTGTTAGAAAGAAACTGGCTGCCTATGATGTCGAACAGCCGGAGGCGTCACTCGAAGAAGGTGATTACGATGATGTCCAGCAGGTTTCCCTGAGCGCAGACGATGCAAAAGCGATCTACTATACTGTAGACGGCACTGATCCGTCAAAGACATCAAAGAAATACGACGGCCCGATCCAGCTGTCGGAAGGTGAAACCGTTCTTCAGGCGATCGCAGTCAACGACAAGGGGATCGAGAGTCTGATCAAGAGCTTTACATACAATATTGAACTTCCGGTCGCCGATGCACCGGCTGTTACACCGAGCACAGGCCAGTACAGCGGCTCTCAGATGATTACAGTGACTGTTCCGGAAGGATATACCTGTTATTACACAACAGACGGCTCAGAGCCTTCTGCGGCCTCTCAGACCTATTCAGGCCCGATTGAAATGCCGAAAGGCAATACGATCTTTTCGTTCGTTCTTGAAAGTCCGGACGGCAAACTGTCGGATATTACAAAACGCAATTATGAGCGTCTTTGAGAGAGGAGAACACTATGATTGACTATACTGAAGGATCCGGAAAGCAATATCATACAGCAGTAGGACCCGGTGATGTCGGCGAATATGTGATTCTGCCGGGCGATCCGAAGCGATGTGTGCGTATCGCTGAGTTTTTTGACGATCCTGTACTTGTCGCGGACAGCAGAGAATATGTCACATACACAGGTACTCTCGACGGCAAAAAGATCAGTGTCACATCGACCGGTATCGGCGGACCTTCCGCATCGATCGCAATCGAAGAACTCGCCAAATGCGGTGC
>CACYEU010000007.1 GCA_902773445.1 uncultured Lachnospiraceae bacterium
AGCAGGAGCAGCGATATCAGCGCGCCGACCAGTGCGCCGATCGCGGCTTTTTTCTTCAGTCCTGCCTTGTTGACCGGTTCGGTCGGAACGCCGCTTTCATCCATCTTCTTCAGCTCAGTCTGGCCGATGATATAGCGGGCGACATCCTGATAATTGTCGATGACCGTCGTCAAAATCGTATGCGCGGTCTCCGGATCATTTGCAGTCGCGCGGATCGTGAACAGCGCTGTATCGGCCATCGAGTCGGCCGTGATCTCTCCCGGGACCTTGTCGACTCCCATCTTCTCGGCGACGATCTCCTCGAGAACACCGCTGGTCAGAATATACGGGAATGTGCTGCTCAGCTGTTTCGCGGCGGCATTGTTGTAGTACTGGCTGCTGTAACCGTAGGCAGTCTCGGTATTGACGACAAATGAACAGTATGCCTGATACTGCGGCTTATAATGCGCGCGGGCATAGGCATAGAAGACTCCTGCGCATCCGAGGATGATCAGCATGACGATCCACCAGAAGCGCTTGAAGCCTTTCCACATATCATCAATGATCGTGGCTAATTGTACGTGATCAGTGATCTCAGAAAGATCATCTCTTCTTTGATCGTTTTCCATTCTGACCTCCGTAATTGGAAACTACCTCTCCGGTCGATCCCGGCGCGTCATTGAGAACGCAGCCGAGCAGCCGGCTCTTTGTATTATTCAGGATATCGATCGTATCGTTGATATCCTTTGCCATCATCATGTCATAGCGAACGACCAGAACTGACGCGTCTGCCGTGTTCGCCAGATCTTCAGTATCCGAAACCAGTGCCATCGGCGCCATATCGAGAATGATATAGTCAATCCGCCTGCGGCAGTAGTCGAGGATATAGTCAAATACTCCGTTCCCGATAAATGACTCAGCCGAAAACGTGCTGACTCTGTTGAAGATATAGTACAGTCTGCTCTTGTTATATGAATGGATCAGTGTGTTCAGACCGGTCCGTGTCTCAAGCACATGCGGGAAATCGACAGTCGTCTCGGGATCGACGCCGAACAGCTTGTACTGCGTCGGTTTTCTGAAGTCGCAGTCGATCAGCAGGACTTTTTTGCCCTCCTGCGCGAGAGCCAGAGCGATATTGGCAGACACCGTTGATTTACCTTCGTGCTCAGCCACACTCGTGACCATCAGCACTTTGGCTCCGTAGCGGTCCATATGACTCTGGATGCGCGAAGCCGTCATCTTGCTCGACTCCGTGAAGCGGAAGCTTAAAAGCGGATTGTTGATCAGAAGATCTCCGTTCTTTTCCTTCTTGCTCTTGCCGCGTCTTCTTCTGCGCTTGTCGCCTCGTTTATCGTGGTAGATCGTACCGAGATGACGCGTCGCGATCTTGTTCTGCATATCCTTTTCGCTGCGGACTGTATCACGCATCGAAGAGAAGATCTCGACATAGACTGCCGCGATCAGGAACGCAAGGATAAAGACCTTGATCATCGTGTTGCGGACGCCTTTTTTCAGCGGATTCGACTCCTCGGTCGGCATCGTCGGCTCCTGGATGATCTCAAGAACGACGTCCTCAATGACATAGTCCGAGACCTCGTTATAATTGTTGAGGATCGAGCGGATCGTCCGGTAAGCAATCGTCGGGGTGTCGGCCGTGACCGACAGATCCATCAGATTGGTCTCTTCGACCAGATTGACTTGTGTTCTGGCAGGGAATTTGTCGACTTCAAGGTCCTCCGCGACTGTCTTCTTAAGAATGCTGCTGTCGAGGATCTGTGAGAAGAGGACTGCGGCATCCTGTGATTTGTTCAGGGTGTTCTGGATGCTGCCGTTCATATTTTTGACCGTGACGACAAATGTCGACTTGGATGTGTATTCGGGCTTGTACTGCTTGATCTTCCATGCTCCGGCGAGAAGGCTGACTGCGAGCGCAAAGAGGATGATCGCCCAAAGCTCCTGCAGGAGGCTTCGCGCGTACTTTTCAAGATCGATTTTCTCGGGTCTGTTCTGTTCGAGCTGATTATTCATCGATCATTCCTCTTACTGCACACAGACAACGAGCCGCACCGACCCGCTTTTGCCGTCATCATCTGTAATCTTATAGGTCACTTCGTAGGTGCCTGCTTTTCCTGTGTCGACCGGTGAGTCGACCGCAACTTTATCCTGAGTAATAACATCTTCTGCGTCATCCGAACCGTTTCTGCGCAATACGCCGTCTTCACCGCGCTCATAAGTGCGGCCGTTCATCCGGATGCTCTTGACATAGTTCCAGAAACCGATCTGGGCACCCTTATCAACGTTGAGCAGATACTGAGACAGTTCGATTACCGGAACGCCGTTCTCATCTTTTGGATCAAACAGCGTCATCGTGACCGGAAGTTCAACGACATCGCCGGCGCTGTTCATGATCGTAAACGTGATCGGATAATCACCGGCTTTATCGATCGACATCTTCTTGTCGGCATGCGCGGTAATATTGCGGGTCAGATCTCCGTCCAGCACATCGGTGACGGAAATCACTTCCATGATATTTTCTTCGGTTTCATTGATCTTGAAACGGAGCGGTCCTTTGAGACTGAATTTCGGAGATGTGTAATCGGTATAGATCAGCTTTCGCGTCACCTTCGAGACATGGTTATCTTTGTCCGCCGCCGTGATCGTCACGTTGCGCCGGCCTTTTTCGATAAAGTTGGTCATCGTCTCGACCGTCAGGGAATCGGTGATGTCGCCGTCCTTCTTATCGTCGGCTGTCACACCTTTCAGGATCTCTGCCTCCTCGGCTTTGACCGAGAGCTCGACCGAATCGGAATCCATATGGATCTGCGGCATCGAATGATCCTTTATCAGCTTTTCATGGATACTTATTCCCGCGAAAAGCGCCAAGGTGATGAAGAACAGAAAAATTGTGAAGAGATGACTTCTCCTCATTTATTAGCTCCTTGTGTCTCTTAGGTTAATACTGTTGCGACTGTGCCGTTGATCCGCGTTTTGCCGCGTTACAGGAAGCGGCGCTTATGCAGCTGCTTTCCGTGCGGCGCGATCGGACTGCCGTCCAGGATCCTCTGAGGATTTCCTTTCAGCAAATGCAGCATCGTCCGCTCGTCATAACGGTCTTTAAGATATGCCTGAATATCGCCCATCCAGGCAGTCCGGAATTCATCACTGTGTGCGTCGCTGGCCACACAGGTGACGAGATCATGCTCAAGCAGCAGTTTGGCGGCCTTCTTTTCCCTGTGCCCAAACCGGCCGAACACGCTCGCTTTATTGATCTGCGTCAGACAGCCTCCTCTGATCCATTCGTAGACCAGTTCAGGGCTTTTTTGAACACAATAATACCGCTCGACATGCGCAATCAATGGAATTGCGTCGACCTCGAGCAGTTCCTCAATTCGATCTTCGATCCACCATGACTTGGCGTCGAACGGAAACTCAACCAGAAAGTAAGGTCCGTGGTTGATCCCAAACAGCTTCCCGTCCCTGATCAATGCTCCGACACCGGGGGCGGCGTAAATTTCCATACCCTCGATGATCTCAACCGGAATATTTTCCCTGCGGACAAGTTCTCTCAGCTGTTCAAATCGTTCGCGAAGATCGGGTGTGTCATAGTTCTCATACCGTCCTACCTGATTGGCGTGGGGCGTTGCCACCATTGTCCGGATGCCGCTTTCAAGAGCGTCTCTCACCATATTGAGCGAAGTCGGCTCATCCTGCGACCCGTCATCCACGCCGGGCAGGATATGTGTATGCAGATCTATCATGAACGATGTTAATTCTTCAGTGCCTGCAGCTGCTTTCTGGAAACGACAAAGACACCTGTCAACAGTGCGACGCCGACTAATGCATAGAGAGCGTCATACTCGCCGGTCTTCGGTGACTTCTTGCTTGTCTCCTCAGTCGGTTTATCCTCTTTGCTGGGTTCGGCCATTACTGTTGAGCACAGCGAGAAAGCCATAATCAGCACTGCCAGAAGAACGAATAGTTTCTTTTTCATCAAAAGTTCCTCTCTTTCTGTTTTCCATACATAGTTATTATAACCCTAATCTGTCATTTCGTAAAATGTTTCCAGTACAATTTCGAAAAGTTTTTCCTCATCGGGTGTCAGAGCAGCATATCCTTC
>CACYEU010000008.1 GCA_902773445.1 uncultured Lachnospiraceae bacterium
CATCAGATTCTTAGCGAATTCTTCCATAGCCTCACCGATAAGCTCGCGGATCCTCTGTTCGCTGACTCCTGCGCCGGCTTCTTCTGCGGCTCCGCTGTTCCCATCGATCACGAAACTGATTCCATCGAACAGGTTCGTCATTCTTCCGAGGAATAGGCTGCCTTTTCCAATTATCATCACGCGGTTGATCTTGCCGCTCATGATATCATCTCTGGCAAATCCGAGATACGGAACTCCTGAAGGAATATGTCCCTGTGTCGGTGCCCAGCCGGTGAGACCGTGGCTCTGAACGAATTCTATGAGCTGCTTTCTCTCTATTTCGCCGCGCTTGACACCGAGAGCCGCGATCATCTTGTAGTTCGCTTCAGGAACATTGCCGGCTCCCGCAGGTTTTGTAATATCCGCATTCTGCATCTCAGGCGAATACTTATCTATATCGGTGATCTTAAGGCCGGCTTTGTCGAGGGGGTCTGTTACCAGCGACTCGATAACCGCCTGAGGCGATGAGCCTGTGCCTACCGTATGGCGTCCGATTATGTCCGTACGGATCTGTGGACTTTCCCCATCGTTTGCAACGATCAGTACTGAGAATCCCGCAATACAGTCCTCAAGTGCCGGAAGCCCCTTCTTAACGTGGTCTTTACCGTTCATTCCGAGTTTCGCCGTACAGCCGCCTGCTGTTACGGCGACTGCCTTGAACGTCCCGGCCTGGACAAGTGACGCCGCATCGACCAGCGCGTGGGCAGGTCCTGCGCAAAAGCCTCTGACATCCGAACCGGATGCTCCGGTGAGCCCCGCGATCTCAGCCGCAGCCTTTGCGAAATTGCCGCCGCCCCTCTGGTTCATGTCGCCGCACGCTTCCTCGCAGCAGTCGATCACGTACTCGATCTCGCCGGGATCGATCCCAGTGGTCTTAACCAGATACATCAGTGAAAGCACGCTCGATGACTTTGTGACCAGATTCTCCAGCATAACGTGTGCGCTTAAGTTCACATCGATATCGTGAGCTCTCTTAACAGCGCCAACGAGCTTGCCCCCATCATACAAAGGCTCCGCTGCTTCTTCGTCTACAAGCCTTTTGATCTCGGCTTCATCGTCTTCGTTTTTATCTAGAACCGCCGCACGCTCTGCCCCAATCAGAGGATGTGCAGCCAGTTTTTTTGCTGTTTCCTGTGCAAAGCCCTTTTCGAGCTTTACTACGTCGAACACATCACAGATCTGCAAAAGACCTATGAATTCGTCCTGCGGCATGATTTCACCGAACCTGCCGTCTCTCTTTCCTTCAACTTTTTTGTCGTAATACGGAAACTCCATTGCCGCTAAATCGTCCGGCGTGTTGTTTCCGATATATACCTGATTAGGTAGATATGAAAGAGCATCCTCATAGCTTCTGAGATGCTGTGGCAGCTCTTTCAGGTAATCTGATTCCGGATTGACTATTCTTTCTGTCGTCTGTGTTGTTCCATTATGCAGTACCATGTCCGGAGTATGCGCAAGTGTATAGCTTGCACCTTTAAGCACCGCGTATCCGCTCATTTTATTCTCCTTTTCTTTATGCCTTTAAGACAATTCTTCGTTTTTTGAAATACGGGAAGGCCACGCGCCGCGCAGCCTTCCCGTCGTTTTCTCTTATCTAAAGCTGTTCTCTGATCATATTCATCTCATTGATGATATCATCAACATCAAGGACCATTTCCATCATGCTGATCTGCTCATCATAAACAGCCTCATCTATTTCCGCTTTCACTTCTGGTTCACAGATGTGATATACCTCGAGTCCCAACGAGACTCCCGCCAGAGGACCTGCATATGTCGGATCTCCGAGAGTTACGGTCTCAGCGGCGAGGCCTGCTGCCTCACCTTCTGCTGCTCCCAGCAGAATAACGAGATCGTCTTTTCCATACTGTTCATAGTATTCCAATACTCTCTTCTGATTCTCCAGATCCATGGCTCCGGCGGCCGTTCAGACAAAGCATTCCGTGGATGAGAAAACTACTTCCGCTCCTGCGCTCTTTGCACATTC
>CACYEU010000009.1 GCA_902773445.1 uncultured Lachnospiraceae bacterium
CGGTTATTATGCATACAACTTCCAGTATGACGGCACGATGGATAAAGGGAATACCGGCGACAAAGGAAATGAAGAGTTTTTCACCGATGCCGGAACGAAGGCGGCCAATGTCTACAGGAACACGACCGGAGACCTGATCTCACTGGATGCTGTCGGTATAACAACTTACAACAATCAGGCGACCGATTATACGATCGATATCTATGTCGGACTGACCGATGAAAACGATCCCGCCAGCGGTGTTCATGCCGGAACGACAAAAGCCTCCACAGACTCGATGGGCGTGAAGACGATTAAGCTCGACCGGTCGGTGACTGTTTTGCCGGATGAGACATATTCGATCGTGATCACATTTGACAGTGATACCTATTTCGGCGTTGAAAAGCAGCGGGAGAATTACGGGGCATACAGCTATGAGTTTGATGTTCAGCTCGATCAGGGACAAAGCTTCTTCAAAGATGCCGGTTCTGATCAATGGGTCGATATGTACGATTATGGCGCGTGCTTCAGGATCAAAGGACTGGCCAATGAATCTTATGTGATCAGTATCGACGGAGATCAGGTGTCACTCGAACCGGAGGCATTTACTTATAACGGGAAAGTCCGGAGACCGGCTGTAATGGCAGTCGGAGGAAGGATCATGACTCCGGGTCTCGAATATACCGTGAAGATCGTTGACAGCAAAGGAAAGGTTGTGTCGCCGAAGGATCCGGGCGTTTATACAGTCGTGGTCACCGGCAAAAGAGGGTATACCGGGACGGCGACGGCAACATTCAGGATCGATCCGAACGATGACCCGCAGAGCGGGAAGCCGATCTACCGCCTCTATAACACGAAGACGAAAGAGCATCTGTACACGGCTTCAAAGAAGGAATACGATACGTTGCCGAAATACGGCTGGAAGCAGGAGGGTGTCGGTTGGTACGCGCCGGAGAGCGGAACGGCTGTCTACCGCCTGTACAACAAAAAGACGACAGACCATCACTATACGGCCAGCGCGAACGAGGCGAAAGTATTGACGACCAGGTACGGCTGGACCTATGACAATAACGCGAAGCCTGTGTTCTGCTCAGGCGGCGAGGTCAATATTTACCGCTTGTACAATGCGAAACTTAAGGTCGGTGCTCACCATTTGACAAAGGATAAAAAAGAGTACAACACACTTCCGAAATACGGCTGGAAGCAGGAGGGCGTCGCGCTTAAAGCGCTGAGATAAACTTAAAAATCAGGAGAATCAGGAGAGCTCGGGTCCGGGAGAATATGGCCGGTTCGGGCTCTTTTTTTGTGCTGTGTGGGAGTCTGTTTGATCAAAACAAAATGGGCATTTTTCGACAAATATCAAAAATTTATCGAAAATCGATAAAAAGTTGTTGACAAACAGAAAATGCTATGCTAATATCCAATTATCGAGAAACGATAAATGATTAATGCCAGGCGAAAAATCGTGATTCGATTGTTTTGAAAAGAATTTTGGATACAGTTATTTGGGAGGAAAGAAAGATGAAACTTAACAAAGCAGTTACCATTATTTCAAAAATCGCGGAAATATGTTATTGGATCGGATTCGGCATGGTCGGCGCGATCGTGATCGGCCTGCTGACAGGTCACAGATCACTGGTCTCTGCTCTGACCGACGTGGATCCGTCAATGGGCAAAGATCTGACTGCATTCGGCTTCAGCATTGAAACAGTCAACGGGTCAGGACAGACCGTCTGGGGTACCTATTTGATCTTCTTTATCACACTGTTCTTGATGCTCGGACTGATGGCGATGATCTGCAGAAATATTTATCTGATCTTCAAGACATCGATGGGAGAGACAAAGTTTTCCAAGGGCAAGACACCGTTCCAGCCGGACAATATCCGCATGGTGCGCGAGATCGGCATCTTCTCGATTGCAATTCCGGTCATCGGATTGATCATGAGCACGATTGCCAGGATCGCCATGAGAGGAGTCGAGATCGAAAGCTCAATGGATATGCATTTCATCATGATCGGTCTGGTCGTGATCTGCCTGTCAAGAATTTTCGCGTACGGCATGGAACTTCAGAACGATGTCGACGGGCTCGTATAAAGGAGGTGCATCATGGGTAAGATAATGCTTGAATTAGATGTCATGATGGCAAAGAGACACAAGTCGCTAAATGATTTGGCTGAACAGGTGGGGATCACCAACGTCAACCTCTCGAAGATCAAGAACAACAAAGTCAATGCGATCCGGTTTTCGACGCTCGCAAATATCTGCAAGGCACTGGAGTGCGAACCGGGCGACATTTTAAAATATGATCCGGAAGC
>CACYEU010000010.1 GCA_902773445.1 uncultured Lachnospiraceae bacterium
TCCGGACCCATGCGCTTGCGGGCTTCATCGATAAAGACAGGAATCAGCGCCGCCTGCCAGTCATGGCAATGGATCAGATCAGGTATGAAGTCGATATACTGGCAAGTCTCAATGACAGCTTTCGAGTAAAACGCGAACTTCTCGATATCGTAATGGATCGGTCCGTACGGCGCGTCACCGCTGAAATAATACTCGTCATCGATAAAATATACCTTGATCCCCTGATACTCAAGAACAAATACGCCGGCATATTTCTTGCGCCATGCAAGATCGACTGTAAAGTTGGTCAGATACTCCATTTTCTCTGTCCACTCATCTGCAATGCACAGGTACTTCGGCATAATGACACGTACGTCGAAGCGCTCCGGATCAATGGCCTTCGGAAGCGCGCCGATCACGTCGGCCAGCCCTCCGGTCTTCATAAACGGAACACACTCAGATGCTGCGAACAGAATTTTCTTTTTTGTATTGTTCGGCACGGTCTTTTAACTCCTTTGCATTGTCGCGTGCTGCCTGTGTCAGATCGCGGTCCGCCAGAATTCTTGCGATCTCATCGATCGACGTGTAGCTGTCAAGCAGTCTTATTCTTGTCAACGTTTCCTGTGACTTTCCGGATCCGGTCACCTCTTTTTCGATCAGGTAATGGTGATCAGCCATCGCGGCGATCTGAGCGAGATGTGTAATGCAGATCACCTGATGTGTCCGCGCGATCGAAGCAAGTTTCTCCGCGACAGCTCCTGCCGTCCTTCCGCTGATTCCGGAATCGATCTCATCAAAGATCAGTGTCTTCTTCAAATCGCGCTCTGCCATCACCGACTTGATCGCAAGCATGATCCTCGAGAGTTCACCTCCCGAGGCTGTCTCTGAAAGCGCATGCATTGCCTCGCCCGGATTCGGACCGATCATATAGCATAATCTATCATAACCGTCGGAGCCGGGTGTCTGCAATCTTTCAAACCGGATCTCAAAACGGTTATCTGCAAAATTCAGCTGAGAAAGCGTCATCCGTATCTGCTCTTCCATCAGCTTCGCATATCTCTTTCGTGCCCCGCTCAAACGTTCGCAGCATTCCGACAAAACCCTCTGCTGTTCATCGCGCAGGTCATTTAACTCTTTCAGAGAATTGTCCGCATCATTTAAAAACGCGAGCCGCTCTCTGATGCTGTCTGCCTCATCGAGGATCTGTTCGATCGTCGGAGCATATTTATTCTTCAGATGATTGATCAGGTCAAGCCTCTGACCGATCCGGTCCACTTCCTCTGTCGAGAATTCAAACCCTTCCGCAAAATCACTGATTTCGCGTGAAACGTCGAACATCAGTTCATCGATTTCAACAAGCTGTTCATGAAGTGATTCCAGACGGTCGTCGTAGCCGGCGATCTGCGCAAGCTCTCTGACACTTCGCGAAATCATCTCGGAAGCAGCTCCGTTTTCCCCGTTCAAAGATTCGCGGATACGTCCGAGTCCTTCTAAAATCGCCTGCGAGTGGGTAAGCCTGGCATAATCGCGTTCAAGCTCTTCGTCTTCTCCGGCCTTCAGAGAGGCCTTTTCGATCTCATCCAACTCATAAGCAAGAAGATCGATTTCCCGGCTGCGGCTTCCGCTGTCCGATCCGAACTCGCTGATCCTCTTTTCGGTCTCAGCCAACGCTTCGTAAGCCGATTTAGTCTCTGAAAGGTCATCCTCCAGTCCGTCCACGCCGAACGCGTCAAGAAGCGCGAGCTGTCCTTCGGATTCCAGCAGGATCTGTGCGTCGTGCTGCCCGTGAACATCGAGAAGGACACCTGCCAGTGCGCGAAGTGTCTTCTGTGTGACGTTCTCACCGTTGATCCGCGCAAGGCTGCGCCCGTCCATCAGGCGTCTTGAGATCACGATCATCCCTTCTTCCGGTTCGATCAGGCTGTCAACAGCTTTGATCGCTTTCAGCTGTTCCTCGTCATCGACCGAAAATGCCAGTTCGACATAACCGCTCTGTGCGCCTCGCCTGAGCAGATCTGTCGTGTAGCGCCCGCCAAGCGCAAGAAGTGCTGATCCAACGAGCACAGATTTTCCTGCGCCTGTCTCTCCGGTCAGGATATTCAGGCCGTTGTTAAACTCGACCGTAATATCCTTGAACAGAGCAAGATTCTTGACTGTCAGCGTCTGAAGCATCGGTTTGTCAATCCTCCTAACGGATCACACTACGGATCTTTTCTATGACCTCGCTTACATCTTTGGCCGTTCTGACTGCACAGAAAATCGTGTCGTCACCGGCGATACAGCCTGCGACTTCACTCCAGTTCATCTCGTCGATCGACGCTGCAACAGCCATTGCCATGCCGGCCACCGTGTGGATGACCAGGATATTCCCGGCCTCCTCCATTGAGATAAAACCGTCCCGCAGGATACGTCTGTACTTTGCGATGACTGTCTTGTGATCGGTTTTGTCCGCGACGTATTTGAAATGTCCGTCAGCGGAGACGATCTTTGTCAGTTTCAGATTTCTGATATCGCGTGAGATCGTTGCCTGTGTCGTCTTATAGCCTTCCGCGGCAAGCAGCGAGGCAAGTTCCTCCTGTGTTTCGATATTATGATTCTCGATCAGTTCCAAGATCTTGTTCTGACGTTCACTGCGCATAATCGACTCCGTTTAGTTTTCTTTCATCTTCTTGTACAACGCATCAAGGAAGCTGTCATCCTCAAACCTGATCAGTGATGTCATCTGACAGGCTTTTCTGACTGTAACACGCTCGTAAGGTTTAAGCATGATCATTTCGCCGCCGTCAAATGTTGCCGCGATGCTCGACGTGCTCTCCGGATTGTGCAGAACTTCGATCTCAAGTTCATCTTCGGACGAGACGACCAGCGATGTCGTTCTGATCGTATGGGGACAGATCGGTGTCACGATCATCATCTCGGCTTCCGGCTCAAGGATCGCGCCGCCGGCAGATAGATTGTATCCTGTCGAACCGGTCGACGTCGATATGATAATACCGTCAGCCCGATATGTATGGATCAGTTTGCCGTTGATATACAAATTGAACGGGAAGATATGTGAACGGTCCATCTGGAATATGACCAGATCATTCAGCGCGGTCACGACCTTTCCGTCCGGCAGAGTGCCGGCGATCCTCATGCGCTTCTGAATCAGATAATCTCCGGAAGCGATGCGCCCGAGCGCCTCGTCTGCGGTTTCGATCGTCGCCTCAGTCAGATAACCGAGCGTTCCGGTGTGAACCGGGAAGAACGGTCGGTTGATATCACCGAGTTCACGTGAAGCCTGGATCAGTGTCCCGTCTCCGCCGACTGTGAAGATCGCGTCACAGGATGCCGCCTCGTCCGCGTTGACAAAATTTCCGCTTCCGTCACGCACCGGCTCAATGCATGTCATTCCGTGTTTTGCCAGTAATTCGATCATGCGCGCATGATGTTCACCGTTCGGATCACGGTTCGGATTGACGATCAGATAGACTTTTTGAATCATGTTGTTACCCTCTTGTCTGCAGACTGTCAAATGCCTGACGCACAATACTCTCCGGATCAGGCAGATTTTTCTCCCCGTTCTTTTTGATCCACAGCAGATACTCGATATTTCCCTCCGGTCCTTTGATCGGTGAAAAAGTCAGTCCCGCCGGGACCAGCCCGATCGACTCCGCAAAGCAGACGATCTTTCTGATCACTTCTGTATGGACACCGGGATCACGCACGACACCCTTTTTGCCGACCTTTTCGCGTCCGGCCTCAAACTGAGGCTTGACCAATGTCACAAGCTGTCCGTCTTCCTCCAGACAGGATGCGATCGCGCCAAGGACCTTTGTCAGCGATATAAAAGACAGATCGGCCGTCGCAAATCCGATTCCGGGCTCAAGCATGTCCGGATTCAGATAGCGGACATTGGTCTTTTCCATGCAGACGACACGCGGATCATTTCGAAGATTCCAGTCAAGCTGCCCGTATCCCACATCGACCGAATAAACCTTTGACGCGCCGTGCTGAAGCATACAATCGGTAAACCCGCCCGTTGAGGCCCCGGCATCGATACAGACCCTGCCGGTGACATCAATGTCAAATGTCTCAAACGCCTTTTGAAGCTTCAGACCTCCACGGCTGACATATGGATTTGTTCTGCCTTTGATCTCGACATCGGCATCCGTATCGATCATTGTGCCGGGCTTGTCTTCGCGCTGCCCGCCGACAAACACCATCCCTGCCATGATCATGCGTTTAGCCTTTTCTCTGGACAGCGACGGTTCGCGGATGACCAGCAGTTTGTCAAGCCGCTCCTTCAACAGTAATCCTCTCTGCCTTTCATTTTAATAACTGCGTCCGGACAGTGAATCGATCAAAGCCGCGATCCTGTCACAGTGTCCGTCAGTCTCTTTCAATACATCTTTAGCTTCCGCCAGAAGCTTTTCGACATCGCGTTCAGCCTGTTCAAGTCCGCAAAGTGAAACATAGGTCACCTGTGCCCTCTTTTCATCACTTCCGACCGGCTTTCCGATCATGCTTTCATCACCGACCACATCAAGAATGTCATCCTGGATCTGGAAAGCAACGCCGGTCTTCAGCGCGGCCTCTTCGATCCTTCTGATATCAGCGGCCGACGCGCCGCCGAGAATGGCTCCGCCTGTCAGGGCTGCCGAAAGCAGCGCTCCGGTCTTCTTCTCATACATTGAGACGAGACTTGACAGATCGCGGGCCTGACCTTTGACATCGATGACCTGTCCGCCGATCATGCCGCTGATGCCGGCAGAGCGGGCAATGTAAGCCATCGCCTTGACTCCGCGTAAAACGGTCTGTTCGACACTCTTCCGTTCGCCGGCACTCGCACCGGCATATTCGAGCGCAATGCTCATCAGCTCAAATGCGCTGTTCAGCAGTCCGTCCCCCGCGAGAATCGCGATATCTTCTCCAAAGACGATATGGCTGGTCTCTTTCCCGCGCCGCAGGTCATCGTCATCGAGAGCCGGCAGATCGTCGTGGATCAGCGAATAGGTATGAATCATCTCGATCGCGGTCGCAAATGAGGGAACCAGTGCATCGTCTTCCCATCCTGTATTCGAAAAAGCCTCAAATCCTGTCGCCATCAGATAAGGCCTGAGCCGTTTGCCTCCGGCAAGCAGGCTGTAACGCATCGCTTTGTCAATGACCGGGATCTTTTCGCCGGCAGACGGCGCGAGTCTTTCGATCACGGAATCAAAGAAAGAAGCAAATTCTTTAATGTTTTCAGAAATCATCGAGATCTCCCTGCTCATCGAGCACCTGGATCTGTTTTTCGACAGATGCGATTTCCTTTGTGCACTGTCTGACCAGACTCATGCCCTGCTTATATTTTCTGAATGAATCCTCCAGTGATAATTCACCGGTCTCCATTTCGGATGAGATCGCATCGATCTCCGCCATCATCTCTTCAAGCGACAGTTCCTTTTTTTCGGGTTGCTCAACAGTTTCCGGTTCAGCTGAAGCTGCCGGCTTTGAAGCGCCGAATGAAAGAACGTCGATTCCAAGTTGATCACGATTATCGCTCATCTCTAGTCTCCTTTCCGATATTTGTCACCGTAGCATCGATCCAGCCGTCGCTGACATAGGCGCGCAGCGCTGTTCCCTTTCTGACTGATGCCGTGCTGCGGACAGGTTTTCCGTCTGCAAGCGACAGGAACGCATATCCCTGACGGATCTTATCCTGCGGTGACAGACTGTCCATGCGCTGTGAGATCACCGCCAGTTTCGCGCGGGCGTCATTCATTGCGGCTTTCATGTTCACTCTGAGCTGATTCTGCTTAACTGAAAGCGCAAGCTTCCGTTCCTCGATGATCATCTTCGGATGCAGATAAGACAGTCTCATCTGCTTCGTCGCAAGATCATCATTCAGTTTCCGGATCCGTTCGCTTAAGGCTCTGGCCATCCGCTCTTTTCTGATCCGCATCGTCTCGAGGAACCCTCTGTAGTCGAAAACAGCCAGTTCCGCGGCTGCCGACGGAGTCGGTGCACGAAGATCGGCGACGTAATCAGCAATCGTTGTGTCGCTCTCATGTCCGACCGCTGAAATGACCGGAATCCTGCAGTCAAAAATTGCCTGCGCGACTCTCTGATCGTTAAATGCCCAAAGGTCTTCGATCGATCCGCCTCCGCGTCCGACAATGATCACATCGACCGGGAGCTTTTGGATCCGTTCGATACCGGCAGCGATCGAAGCGGGCGCATCATCGCCCTGGACGATCACCGGCGTCAGGATCAGCCGGACATGCGGGTTGCGCCGTTTGGAAATGTTGATAATATCGCGGATCGCAGCGCCGCTTGAGGCTGTCACAACACCGATGCAGCGCGCGAAGGCAGGAATCGGCTGTTTGTACATCTCGTCGAACATACCCTGTTCTTCAAGCTGCTTTTTAAGAGCCTCAAAGCGCGCATAAAGCTCTCCGATGCCCGCACGCTCGATCTTGCGCGCGTACAGCTGATAAGAACCCTGTCTTTCGTATGTTCCGATCCTTCCGAGAACCGTGACCTCGGCGCCGACTTTCAGTTCAAAGTCAAGACCGCTTCTGTCAGACGCGAACATAACGCATCTGAGGACGCCTGACTCGTCTTTCATCGTGAAATAGATATGGCCGCTTGGGTGGTATTTGCATTCGGAGATCTCACCGCAGACCGAGACACTGCTCAGAACAGCATCCTGACTGAACAGACTTTTGATATACTGATTCACTTGTCCGACTGTCAACGCCTTTGCCATTCTATTTCTCCGGATAATCCTTCGCAAACCGGGCCAGCACACCGTTGATAAATCCGGGTGACTGATCCGATGAATATTTTCTGGCCAGGTCGACAGCCTCATTGATCGCGACTTTCATCGGGATCTCATCATCGTCTTCGATCTCATAGACTGCCAGACGTATGATCGCAAGATCCATGCGTGCGATCCTCTTGGATTTCCAGTGCTCGGAGCGCTCATCGATCGCTGCATCGATCTCGTCTTTCCTGTCCATGACAGCGAGCGCCTTTTTCCGGATCTGCGCGCGGTCGTCAGGATCTTCGACCTCCTGATCATCGAGATAGCGGTCGATCATCGTATCATAATCATTCTTATCGTAAAACTCGAGCGAATACAGGAGTCTTGCAATATGGCTGCGCATCTTTTTGCGCGAAAGTTTCTGTCCGTTGTTACTTTGACTCATTTGATAAAAAGGATGCCCTGTATCAGGCACCCTTCACCTCCCGATTGATGCAGAGTTTACTTTGACTTCTTATCAGGGCCCTCAACACCGGCAATGCTGACATCAACTGCCTTGACTGCCAGACCGGTCATGTTCTCGATGGCTCCCTTTACTCTCTCCTGCACTTTGCTGCATACATCTGTCGCATTGCATCCGTACCTGAGATTGAGATTCATCTTTACATGGACAATTCCGTCCTTTTCCTTCAGGTGAACGCCGTGAGCGATCGATTTGATACCGATCTTGGCAATCAGCTGACGCGTAGCGTTGCTGTTGATCGATGCGACGCCTTCGACGTCCATCGCCGCGATACCGGCCATGATCGCAAGAACATCTTCAGTGATGCCGACTTTCCCGACGCCGGGGGTCTCGGCGATCCGAATCCATTTCTTCTCCTGCCTGACTTCCTG
This sequence comes from uncultured Lachnospiraceae bacterium, assembly GCA_902773445.1. Taxonomy (GTDB): domain Bacteria; phylum Bacillota; class Clostridia; order Lachnospirales; family Lachnospiraceae; genus RUG842. Next base: position 7,604 of record CACYEU010000010.1, read on the forward strand.
TTTCGTTGCCTGTGCCATCGAATCCTCCTTAAGCTTTACCGAATTCCGAAAGCTCTAATCCTTCATTCCGATCGAGCGTCATTCCGACGCTCCAGTCGTGGACAAACAGCAAAAGCGGTCTGCCTTTAAGGTCTTTGACCTTCTTCATATCGCTTGTTCCGGTGATCTTGTCAAGATCAGTCTGACTGCTCTCGATCCACCGGATCGTCGTATACGGAAGAGACTCCATATGGATATCTACATTGTACTCATTTTTCAGTCTGTACGCAAGCACATCGAACTGCAAAACACCGACGACTCCGACGATGATTTCCTCCATTCCGCCCTTCAGTTCCTGGAAGATCTGAATCGCTCCTTCCTGGGCGATCTGGTTGATTCCTTTCATGAACTGTTTGCGCTTCATCGTGTCATCCTGGCGGACTCTCGCGAAGTGTTCCGGCGAGAACGTCGGGATCCCCTCATAGGAGAAATGCTCATCCGATGTTGTGATCGTATCGCCGATCGAATAGATGCCGGGATCGAAAATGCCGATGATATCTCCTCCGTAAGCTTCCTCGATGATCGTCCTCTTCTCCGCCATCATCTGCTGCGGCTGTGAGAGTCTCACTTCACGGTCACCCTGCACATGCCAGGCTTTCATGCCGGCGGTAAACTTACCGGAACAGATGCGCATGAACGCGATCCTGTCGCGGTGTGCCTTGTTCATATTGGCCTGGATTTTGAAAACAAAAGCCGAGAATTCCTGTTCCTTCATGGGATCAATGCTGCCGGCATCGCTGGTGCGCGGAAGCGGTTCGGTCGACATCTGAAGAAAATGCTCCAGAAATGTCTGTACGCCGAAATTGGTCAGCGCCGACCCGAAGAAAACCGGTGAAAGCTTTCCGGCTCTGATCGCCTCAAGGTCATATTCACTGCCTGCGCCGTCCTGCAGCTCGATCTCTTCCTCAAGCTGTTCAAGCTGATCGGCATCGATCCGTTCTCTGATCGACGGATCGGACAAAGCAATCATTTCGCACCGGCCCATCACCGAGCCTTTTCTGGTATCGGAGAACAGTTCGACCTCTTTTGTCTGACGGTCATAGACGCCTCTGAACCGCTTACCTGAGCCGATCGGCCAGTTGACCGGGCATGTCGCGATCCCGAGTTCTTTTTCGATATCGTCGAGCAGATCAAATGTATCAAGCGCATCCCGGTCCAGCTTGTTGATAAACGTAAAGACCGGTATCCCCCTCATACCGCAGACTTTAAACAGTTTTCTGGTCTGAGCCTCGACGCCCTTCGAGCCGTCGATCACCATGACAGCACAGTCGGCTGCCATCAGTGTTCTGTAGGTATCCTCGGAGAAATCCTGGTGTCCTGGCGTATCAAGAATATTGACATGAAAACCGTCATAAGCAAACTGAAGGACAGAGGAAGTCACTGAGATTCCTCTCTCCTTCTCGATTTGCATCCAGTCGGAGACCGCGTGTTTCGCGGTCGCCTTGCCTTTGACCGACCCTGCCGTATTCAGCACGCCTCCGTAGAGGAGAAACTTTTCGGTCAGGGTCGTCTTACCGGCATCCGGATGAGAGATGATCGCAAATGTCCTGCGCGTTTTAATTTCATCAAAGACACTTGCCATCGGAGTTATTTCACATCCTTGATTGAGAAGCTCATGCGTCCGAGACGGTCTTTGCCGAGGCAGACGACCTTCACATGATCGCCGAGTGTCAGCACGTCTTCGACACGGCGGATCCGCTGCTTCGCGATCTTCGAAATATGCACCATGCCTTCTTTGCCCGGCGCGAATTCGATAAATGCTCCGAATTCCTTGATTGACACAACAGTTCCTTCAAGTAGCTGTCCTTCTTCGAAATCGGTATTGATCACTTCGATATACTTGCGGGCTTTTTCCATGTTGGCCGCATCGGTGCCGCAGATAAAGACTGAACCGTCTTCCTCGATATCGATCTTGACATCGCAGCGGTCGATGATCTCGTTGATATTCTTGCCGCGCTGACCGACGACTTCGCCGATCTTATCCTCGTCGATCGTCATCTGAATGATCTTCGGAGCATATTCATTGACAGAATCACGCGGCTTGTCGATTGCCTTCGCCATGACTTCGTCGAGGATATAATCGCGCGCTTCGTGAGTGCGGCGGATCGCTTCCTCAACGATCGGGCGTGTCAGGCCGTGGATCTTGATATCCATCTGGATCGCCGTGATGCCTTTGTGCGTTCCGGCCACCTTAAAGTCCATATCGCCGAAGAAATCCTCAAGACCCTGGATATCGGTCAGAACCAGATAATCGTCATCAGTCTCGCCTGTAACAAGTCCGCAGGAGATGCCGGCCACCGGTGCTTTGGTCGGAACGCCGGCCGCCATCAGCGCCATGCTTGACGCACAGACAGAAGCCTGTGATGTCGATCCGTTTGACTCAAATGTCTCAGACACGCTTCTGATCGCGTACGGAAAATCTTCCACTGACGGAAGCACAGGGATCAAAGCTTTTTCGGCAAGAGCGCCGTGCCCGATCTCGCGTCGTCCCGGTCCTCTTGACGGACGGGTCTCACCGACTGAGTATGACGGGAAATTGTACTGGTGCATATAACGCTTCGTCGTAAAGGTCAGGTCAAGGCCGTCAATACGCTGTGCCTCGGAAACCGGCGCCAGAGTGACGACGTTGCAGATCTGTGTCTGGCCGCGCGTAAACATTGCTGAGCCGTGGACACGCGGGATCAGATCGACTTCGGCTGCAAGCGGTCTGATCTCATCGATCTTGCGTCCGTCCGGGCGCTTGTGATCCTTTAAGATCATCTTGCGGACCGTCTTCTTCTGATAGTTGTAGATCGCAGTATCAAGCGCTGCAAGATACTCTTCATTATCGGCAAATTTCTCGGAAAGCTCTTCCGTGATCGCCTCGATATTGGCATCGCGCACCTGCTTCTCATCGGCAAATACAGCTTCTTCCATGCGCTCAGCCGGAACTGCGCTCACGATCGCTTCCTCAAGCCCTTCGGGCATCGTTACGTGCTCATACTCATGCTTTTCCTTGCCGCATTCAGCAACGATCTTGCTGAAGAATTCAATGATTTGAATATTCTGATCATGGGCAAGATAGATCGCTTCGATCATCTTGTCGTCGGAGACTTCATTCGCTCCGGCTTCGATCATGATGACCTTCTCGGCAGTCGACGCAACCGTCAGCTTCAGATCAGACTCATTTCTCTGATCGGTCGTCGGGTTGACGATCAGTTCATCACCGATAAGACCGATCTGTGTTGCCGCGATCGGGCCGTCAAACGGGATATCAGAGATCGATGTCGCAAGTGCTGATCCGAGCATGGCAACCAGTTCAGGCGCGCAGTCCGGGTCGACTGACATGACCAGATTCTCCAGTGTGACATCGTTGCGGTAATCCTTCGGGAACAGCGGCCGCATCGGACGGTCGATCACGCGGTCTGTCAGGACAGCGTTCTCAGAAGGTCTCCCCTCGCGTTTCAGGAATCCGCCCGGCACTTTGCCGACTGCGTACATGCGCTCGCTGTACTCAACCGAGAGAGGGAAAAAGTCGATCCCTTCGCGCGGTTTTTTCGAAGCGGTCGATGTGCAAAGCAGCGTCGTATCGCCATACTGCATCAGCACAGCGCCGTTCGCCTGCGCAGCTACGCGGCCGACATCGACTCTGAGAGTCCTGCCGGCAAGATCCATTTCATACCTTTTGTACATTTCTTACTCCTTTTCTTCTTCTTTTCTTCTACTCTTCTACATCTCACATCTATTACGCTGAAAGGGGTTGGCAGGATGCCAACCCCTTTACAATCGGTATTAATAAATCAGCGGCGAAGACCGAGCTTCGCAATCAAAGCACGATACCTCTCGATATCCCTGCTCTTCAGATATGCAAGCATGCCGCGTCTCTGACCGACCATCTTGAGAAGGCCGCGTCTTGAATGATGATCTTTCGGATTTGCCTTAAAGTGCTCATTCAGATCGTTGATTCTTGCAGTCAGGATCGCAACCTGAACTTCCGGTGAACCCGTATCGCCTTCAGTACGTCCGAATTCTTTGATGATCTCTTCTTTTCTCTCTTTTGTAATCATTGTTATACCTCCATGAAATCTTTTGAAATCGCCTGACACCCGGCGGCGGTGGAGTCTTCCGTCCACGCGAGTGTCGGTTTCGTTACACAGCTTTACAATATTAACAAAAAATCAAGCTTCCGTCAAGCGTTTGTCATTTAGGGAGCCTGAAACTGCTCTTCATTGAAACAATGCGGTTGAAAACAGGTCTTTCCGGTGTCGAATCTTTCGCATCGACCGTGAAATAACCTTTCCTGACAAACTGGAAACTGTCGTAGGCTTTCAGTTCTCCGAAAGCCGGCTCAAGGCGCGCGTGTTTCATTTCTGTCAGAGAATCAGGATTCAGATTAAGAGAGCCATCCTCATTGTAGACCCCCTTCTCTTCGTCGATAATATTCTCATAGAGACGAACTGTCGCCTCGATCGACTCATTGGCCGGGACCCAGTGGATCGTGCCTTTGACTTTGCGTCCGGTAAATCCGCTTCCGCTCTTTGTCTCCGGATCATAGGTCGCGTGCACGACTGTAACGTTGCCGTTCTCGTCTTTCTCGCAGCCTGTACATTTGACAAAATACGCGTTCATCAGCCGGACTTCGTTGCCCGGAAACATTCTGAAATACTTTTTCGGAGGTTCTTCCATGAAATCTTCGCGTTCGATGTAGAGTTCGCGTGAGAAGGTCAGCAGGCGCTCTCCGAGTTCTTCGTTCTCCTTGTTGTTGATGATCGGCAGCTGTTCGGTCTGTCCTTCGGGATAATTGTCGATCACGAGTTTGACCGGATCGATGACCGCCATCATGCGTTTCTTTTTCATTTTCAGATCTTCCCGGATACAGTATTCGAGCATCGCATAGTCAGTCGATGAATTACTCTTTGAAATGCCGCACATTTCGATGAACATCCGGATCGCTTCAGGCGTATAGCCGCGGCGTTTCAGGCCGGCGATCGATACGAGACGCGGGTCATCCCATCCGTCGACGATCCCTTCCTCGACCAGTTTTTTGATATATCGTTTTCCGGTCACAACATTCGTCAGGTAAAGCTTGGCAAATTCGATCTGGCGCGGAGCCGGATCGCATTCGCACTCTCTGACGACCCAGTCATAGAGAGGTCTGTGATCCTCAAATTCAAGTGTGCACAGCGAATGCGTGACACCTTCTATTGCATCCTCAAGCGGATGGGCAAAATCATACATCGGGTAAACGCACCATTTGTCTCCCTGCCTGTGGTGGCTGACATGCGCGACACGGTAAATCACCGGATCACGCATATTGATATTCGGCGATGCCATGTCGATCTTCGCGCGCAACACCATCGCTCCGTCTTCAACTTCGCCGGAGCGCATCTTTTCAAACAGGTCAAGGTTTTCTTCAACCGGTCTGTCACGGTAAGGACTGTTTGTCCCCGGTTCCGTCAGTGTTCCGCGTGTCGCCCGGATCTCGTCCGCCGACAGTTCACAGACATAAGCTTTTCCTTTTCTGATCAGCTTGAGCGCATATTCATAGAATCTTTCAAAATAATCGGACGCAAAATACAGCCGGTCGCCGTAATCAGCGCCGAGCCATTCAACATCAGCCTTGATCGATTCAACGAATTCGTCTTTTTCTTTGGTCGGATTCGTATCGTCAAAGCGTAGGTTGAATTTGCCGCCGTATTCCTCTGCGACCATTGAGTTCAGCAGGATCGACTTCGCATGCCCGATATGAAGATAGCCGTTTGGTTCGGGCGGGAAACGTGTCATCACATGATCATAGACGCCTTCTGCCAGATCGCGGTCGATTTCCTGTTCAATAAAGTGTTTTGATTTCTTTTCGGTGGTTTCCATACAAATAGCAGCTCCTGTCAACTCTGATAAACACGCGTGCGAATAACCTGATAAGTCATTGACACTCTTTCCGAATTATTGTATATTATTTTTGTTACGTCGGCAATAGCAACACTCACGTTGCCGATCGGTGGCTGCTCCCTTGGCACAGTCGGTAGCGCGCATCCATGGTAAGGATGAGGTCGCCAGTTCGAGTCTGGCAGGGAGCTTCAACCCCCTTCGGATTTTTCTGTTTTGGGGGTTTCCTTTTGCTAAGAATGTGATATATTATTAACAGAAACGTGTGGTGTACGATGAAAGGAGTTCTTAAATTGTATGCTGAACAGAAACTTAAGAAGGCAATTGTAGAATTACTTGGGGACAAACCGCTGGGCGAGATTACTGTCACACTTGTGTGCGAAAAAAGCAACGTATCCCGCCCGACCTTCTATCACCACTTCGATTCACTGGCTGATCTGGCACTTCGTGCAACAGTAACCTATATTCCTTTTGATGTATCTTCAGACAGCACCTGGGAAGATTGGATCAGCAATTTCAAATCTCTGCTTCTCAGGATCAAAGAGAATCCGACATATTACCGGAATCTTCTGAACAGTTCCACGACAATTTCAGCCGTCTATTATCTGAAGGAGCTGGCCGGTACCTATCTTGAAAAAAGGCTCCCTGCCAAAGACGCGCTCAAAGACAACGATAAGCACATGATTGCGCGTACCATGTCAGGCATCTACATTTCCTTCCTGGCTGAGTATATAAA
>CACYEU010000011.1 GCA_902773445.1 uncultured Lachnospiraceae bacterium
ACCATCCCGAGGTCGAAGTTGTACAGATCCAGTTCAACTATCTCGACTATGATGACTCGAATGTCCAGAGCGGAGCGGTCTACGATGTCTGCCGCAAGTACGGCAAGCCGGTCTTCGTTATGGAGCCGGTCAAAGGCGGACTTCTCGCAAACCTTCCCGAGCCGGCTGCTGAAGCATTCAATGAATACACCGGCGGTGAGGACAGCGCGGCATCGGCGGCGAGCTACGCGATGCGCTATGCAGTCAATTTCGACGGCATCGCCTGTGTGCTCTCCGGAATGAGCAGTCTCGAGCAGATGAAAGACAATGTCAAAACAATGCTTGACCCGGCACCGCTCGACGACCGCGAGAAGGAAATGGTGCAGCGAATCGCCGACGCGATCCATACGATCAAACTGATCGACTGTACAAACTGCCGCTACTGCGTCGCGGGCTGCCCGATGGAGATCCTGATTCCCGATATTTTCAACTGCAAAAATACACACGAACAGACACACAACTGGAATCCGATCTTCTACTATCAGACCGTTGTGACAAAGCACGGCGGCAAGGCTTCCGACTGCATCGAATGCGGTATGTGCGAGGAAACATGCCCGCAGCACTTGCCGATCCGGGAGCTGCTCAAACAGATCGCCGAAGAGTTCGAGAAAAAAGAGGCATAGAGATCGAAAGATTCAAGAACACAACAAGAGCTGGCCGAAAGGTCAGCTCTTCTGTATTTACCCGGGAAGTCAGCTCTTTAGCATTCGACTGAAAGGCCGACTCTCTGATCATGGTATTGCCGGTTCATGAATTTGGGTTTAATCTGTGCCAATTGCGTTGGATTGGAGACAAATTTTCGTTTTTTAGCATTTATGAACCAATCCGGTACTGTTTTTCTTTCGTTTCGGGACCGGAATGGAGACAAATCAGAAAAATGTGATTAATATGAACCAATAAAAAGGCGATTGTCGGCTGAAATGAGAGTAAAAATGGAGACAAACAGGTCACTTTTTCTGTTTTTGTCTCCAATTTCTGGCAAAAAGCATCTACCAAAGACAGTTTATTGGTTCAGATCAGTAAGAAAAGTCAATTTTGTCTCCAATTCTCATGGATTAGCTCATGCACAGACGCTTATATAGCATTGAACCATTCAATTCGTCTGCTTATTTCACGAGGCGTTCAATCAGCCTCCCGGCGGCTTCTTCGATATTCTCTCGCGAGGTTGCGAGGTTGATGCGGATAAATGTCGACGGGGTATTATTTTCGAACCATTCACCGAAGTCGACTGCCAGCCGGCAGTCGTGCTGCACAACATCGACGATCTCATCGGCCGGAACATAGGCACCGAGATCGATCCAACATAGGTAGGTGCCCTCCAGATCAATGACCCGCGTTTTCGGCAGATGTGCCGCCAACTCGTTTTTTAACCAGAGGTAGTTTCCGTATATGACGGCGCGGACTTCCTCAAGCCAGTCTTTTCCGTCACGCCAGGCGGCCTCGGAGGCAATATAGCCGAGCGAATTTCCCGAACCGACGGACAGCCCTTTGACAAATGCATCCCATCGGGCGCGGATCGTCTGATCAGGGATGACGATGATCGAATTCTGCAGACCCGCAATGTTAAATGTCTTCGATGCGGAAGTCAGCATGATGACTTTATCCCGGTCATCTGTCAGACTTAAGAGCGGAATGTGCTTTGCACCGCCGAAGATCAGGTCGTGGTGGATCTCGTCGGAAAGGATCATCACATCGTGACGGCGGCAGATCTCAAGCAGGGTCTGCAGTTCGTCCCGGTGCCATACGCGGCTGACAGGATTGTGTGGTGAGCACAGGATCAGGAGTCTGACATCTTCCTCAGCGATCTGGTTTTCGAGGTCATCGAAATCGATCCGATAGCCGGCAGCCGTATCGAGCAATTCAGAGCATACCAGCTTGCGGTCGTTATTAGTCACGGCTGTTTTGAACGGATAGTAGACCGGTGTCATGATCGCGACCGCGTCGCCCGGGTCGGTCAGCAGCTGGACCAGCCAATTGACCCCCGCCACGACACCCGGCGCAAACCGGATCTGATCCCGGTCGACTGTCAGGCCGTGCTCAGCGGTCTCCCACGCGATAAACGCTTCATAGTACGATTCAGGCACACGGTAATAGCCGGGGATCCCGCGCGCAAAATAATCGTTGATCGCGCCGGTTATGCAGCCGGCGAGTTCAAAATCCATGTCGGCGACCCACAGAGGCAGCAGACCTTCCTCCCCGAAAGTATCGTAGAGACCGTCCCATTTGAAACAGTCGGTATTTTGTCTGTCGATATATTTGATCATAGTTTTCTCCGGGATAATGCGGAGCGTCACTTCATCCTTCCGGGAACATTTCCGCGCGCTTTAAGTCGCGCATCGGCTGTGCGGTTCCGCCGTTTTTGACCATCATCATTTCAGCGACGATGCTGATCGCCATCTCGTTGAGCGACTCTCCGCCGATATCAAGGCCGACCGGAGCGTAGACCTGCTTCAGCTGTTCATCGGTATAGCCTTTTTTGCGCAGCGCGTTGAAGATCGGGATAAATTTATGCTTGGCGCCGATCATACCGATATAAGCCGCGTCCTGCTCAAGCGCGGCTGCGAGTGCTTCGCCGTCAGTCGCATGGGATGAGGTGCAGACCAGATAAAAGCTTCCGGGGACCGGCTCAAATGAAGACAGGTCGGAGAAATCCGGTATCTGCCAGACTTCGGCGGCATCCTTCAGATATTCTTCGTAATCAGTCGCGTCGCGCGTATCGATCACACTGACAAAGAAGCCTGCCTGTACGGCCAGCGGAACGACCGCCTGAGCGACATGGCCGGATCCCAACAGGTACAGATGCGCGGCGCTGCCGCCCGGCTCGATGAAGATATCCATCGTCTTGACGCAGTCCGGTTCGAGATCAGCTTCCTTGATGACCTGTGGTGAGTACCGCTTGAACAGGGTCTGTCCCGTGCGCATGCAGGTGAGCGCATCTTCGATCACGAGTTTCTCGGCGAGCCCGCCGCCGACGGTCCCCTCGGTCGATCCATCTGCGTAAATCAGCATCTTGACGCCGGGTGAGCGCGGCGTGCAGCCGACTGTATTGACGATCGTCGCTACGGCATAGAGATTGCCGTTTTGTTCAGCTTTGATAATGGATTCATAGATACTCATGGTAAGCCTCCTTTGCCCCATTATTTTAGCATTGAACCATTATCCTGTAAAATGATCCGCCGGGCACAGCTATAGACATATTTGATTTTTCCATGATATAATACAGGCGCAGCAAATACTAAACCATATCCCTGCAGGAAAATGTGAAGAGCATTTTACGGGAATGATATTAGGAGGTGCATCATGAAAAACAATTCTTTTGCAACGAAGAAACTCGTTGGTCTTGCCGTGCTGACGGCGCTGGTAATCATTCTTCAGTTTATCGGAAGCGCAATCAGATTCGGCGTATTCTCAATCTCGCTTGTGTTGATACCGATCGTTGTCGGCGCCGCGCTTTACGGTGTCGCGGGCGGAGCCTGGCTCGGTTTCGTCTTCGGTGTGATCGTTCTCGCGTCGGGCGACGCGGGTCCGTTCCTCGCGGTCAATGCGCCGGGAACAGTGATCACGGTCCTTGTCAAAGGAACGCTGGCCGGATTATTCGCAGGACTCATGTACAATCTGGTACTGAAGCTCGACAAGCCGGACGGTGAGACAGTCAACCGCCTGCCGGACGGTATTCGCAAGTATGTCGCGGTGATCGTGGCCGCGATCACCTGCCCGATCGTCAACACAGGTATCTTTCTGCTCGGATGCAAGCTGTTCTTTATGGACACGATCAGAGCATGGGCAGCAGGCGCGGGATTTGAGAATGCGGGAGCCTATATGATCCTCGGCCTGGTAGGAATCAACTTCCTGCTTGAGGTGGCTGTCAATGTGGTGGCAAGCCCGATCATTCTTCGGATCATCAATATCGGAGCAAGCATGCAGCGCTCCCAGTAAGTCAGTGTGTTGACACAGAGAGGAGATTAGGATGATTCTCGCAATTGATCTTGGCAATACCCAGACAAAAGTCGGCGTCTATGACGGCGATAAGCTCATCGTGTCGGAACGTATTTCAACGAAGGCCGACAAGACCGATACCGAATATGCGATCCAGATCAGCTATGTATTACAGGCGGCCAATGTACCGAAAGGCGCGATCGAAGGCGCTGTGATCTCGAGCGTTGTCCCGTCGGTCAATCACGATTTTTCGGAGGCTGTCAAAAAGGTGACCGGACATAAGCCGATCATTGTCGGACCCGGCATCAAGACCGGTATGAAGATCAAGATCGATGACCCGGCTCAGCTCGGCGCGGACATGGTCGTTGCCGCGGTCGGCGCATTGGTAGAGCACGACGGACCGCTGATCATCATTGATATGGGTACAGCGACGACGTATTCCTATATCGATGAGCACGGTGATTTTTGCGGCGCAGTCATTATGCCGGGCGTCTACACCAGCATGGATTCACTGATCAGGAAAGCCGCGCTTCTTCCGAACATCGGCGCGGATGCTCCGAAAAAAGTGATCGGCACCGATACGACAGGATCGATGCAGAGCGGTATGATCTACGGCGAGGCGGTTCGGATCGACGGTATGATCCGCAAGATCAGGCAGGAAGCAGGCAATGAAGCGAAGGTGATCGCAACCGGAGGTCTTTCAAAGATCATCCTGCCGCACTGCGAGATCGATATCGCCTATGATGACCAGCTGGTCCTCAAAGGACTCAAAAAGATTTATGACATGAATTGCTAAAAAAGAAGGCCGCTGTTGAAGCGGCCTTCTTTATTGGTTGAATGAATTTGTCAATCAGTTATTCTTCTTTCCCATGATCGAAAGGATGCGGATGAACAGGTTGACGACATCGACATAGATGTCAGCGGCCGAGTCGATCGCATTGTCAAGTGTCTTCGGATAGATCTGCGCTTTGGCCCAGTCATATCCGATAAATCCGCAGAAGATCAGCGCGACGATATAGTCGGTGATCACCATGCTCGACTTAAAAATCAGTGCCGCGAGCACTTCAATGACGATTGTTGCGATCAAGGCAATAATCAGCGCGCGGCCGATACTTAAGAAGAAAGCCGGCTTGATCGAGCTGATCAGGATCATGACCAATGTGACCATTGCGGTCATCAGGAATGCGCGCGTGACAGTCTCTCTTGTGAAATAAGAGATATAGTAAGTTACGAGCAGTCCCATTGCGATCGAGAGTCCGGTAAAGCCGAGAAAACTGACGACCGGGACATCCGACTTATAGATCACGAGCATACAACCGATACTGCCGGCCAGATAAATGATCAGAACCGCGATCGGCGGGATCATCATGATCTGTGCCATGAAGAAATTGGACATCACGACATTGATCATAATACCCCATAACAGCACGAGACCGATCACAAGGTTGTATGTATTCTCGTTTAGTTTAAGTCCTTCAAATGACTGCAGTCTTGCTGCTTTAAATGCTTTGTTATCCATGGTAAAATCCCCCTTCCGGTTGAATTATAGCACATAATCGCCGATAATTGGAATATGAAAAAGAAGCTGATACAACTGGTGATTGCATTTCTTGCGCTGATGGCTGTGGTCGTTGCGGCGCGGTTTTTGATCGACCATCTCAGATCTCCGAAGACGCCGGCGGCTGTCGCGGAGCTCCCCGAATACAACGGCAAACCGACGATCAAAGTCAACGGCAACAAGCCTGTATTTACCGATAAGCAGATCAAACGCAAAGCCTACGAGAAGTACTCGGATCTCGATCCGCGCGGACGCTGCAAGAAGGCGCTTGCCTGCATCGGACCCGAATCGATGCCGACCGGAGAGAGGGGTCTGATCGGACATATCAAACCGACCGGCTGGAAGTATTCAAAATACGATTTTATCGATAACGGCGGCTATCTGTACAACCGCTGTCATCTGATCGGCTGGCAGCTGACCGGACAAAACGCCGAGGTCCGCAACCTGATCACCGGCACGCGCTATATGAATACCGAGGGCATGCTCCCCTATGAAAACAAAGTTGCCGACTATATCCGCCGGACCGGCAATCATGTCATGTACCGTGTGACACCGGTCTTCAGGGGCAAGGAAATGCTTGCGCGCGGCGTGGAGATCGAGGCGATGTCAGTTGAAGACAGCGGCAAAGGCATTTCATTTAACATTTACTGCTACAATGTGCAGCCGGGCGTCGAGATCAGCTACAAAGACGGCGACAACTGGCTGATCGAAGAAGATACAGACGGTCAGACCGCCTCCGGTAAGAACGGCGGAAAGACCGGCGGCAGTTCGGGCAAAAGCGGACAGAAAAAAGGCGGTAATGGTGAGCCCTACACGGCACCGAAAGGCGTCACGTTTATCGTCAATACAAACACGAATAAATTCCATAAGCCGACATGCCCGAGCGTGCAGGATATGAGTGAGCGAAACCGTCTTGAGTTTACAGGCTCACGCGATGAAGCTGTCGCGGAAGGGTATGAGCCA
>CACYEU010000012.1 GCA_902773445.1 uncultured Lachnospiraceae bacterium
AAGACTTTGGTTCTGAACAAGTGGAACAAACAGCAGCAGGAGATCATCCCCGAGGATCATCCGGGTGAATATGCACTGTTTACAGACATCCTCGACAAAGTTGGCGCGGAACCGGCGACCTGCGGCTACGACTTCAACGGTGAGCAGCAATACAAGGCTGCAACTGAACTGTATCTGTTCATCAATGACGAAGGCGTGATCCAGACGGCTGTCGACAAAGGACAGGGCTTCATGTGGTGGAAAGGTATCACAGAGATCCTTGCGATCGATCATGATTATTCAGCAGGTCCTGAATGCGCACATGAGTACGTTGTCGAAAAACAGCCTGAAACAAAAACGGAGCCGTGTGGTATCAATAAGCTTTACTGCACGTATACGGATCTGAGCGGCGAAACGTTCACGATCACCGAGGATGATATCGCTGACTGTGCATCAGAGATGACGCTGACGCTGAACAAGTGGAACAAACAGCAGCAGCAGATCATTCCGGAAGAACACCCGGGCGAATATGCACTGTTTTCGGACATTCTCGACAAGGTCGGCGCATCACCTGCGACCTGCGGCTATGACTTTAACGGAGAGCAGCAGTACAAGGCTGAAACCGAGCTGTATCTGTTCATCAATGATGAAGGAACGATCCAGACGGCTGTTGATGAAGGCCAGGGCTTCATGTGGTGGAAAGGCATCACGGAGATTCTGGCGATCGATCATGATTTCACAGAGGGCAATGAATGTATCCGTGAGTACACGATCGAGAAGCAGCCGGAGACAAAGACGGAACCGTGCGGAGCTCTGAATATTTACTGCACATATACGGATCTGAGCGGTGAAACGTTCACGATCACTCCGGATGATATCGCTGACTGCGCGTCAGAGATGACGCTGACGCTGAACAAGTGGAACAAACAGCAGCAAGAGATTATTCCTGAAGAACATCCGGGCGAATATGCGCTGTTTACGGACATTCTCGACAAGGTCGGCGCATCACCGGCGACCTGCGGCTATGATTTCAACGGAGAGCAGCAGTATAAGGCTGACACAGAGCTGTATCTGTTCATCAATGATGAGGGAACGATCCAGACCGCTGTCGACAAGGGTCAGGGCTTCATGTGGTGGAAAGGCATCACTGAGATCGCGGCGATCGACCATGACTATGCAGACGGTACAGCCTGTATTCATGAGTACATGATCGAGAAGCAGCCGGAGACAAAGACGGAGCCGTGCGGACAGGAAGTCCCGAGTGCAAAAATCTATCGCCTGTACAATCCGAAGACCAAAGAGCATCTGTTCACACCTGCGAAGAAAGAGTATGACACTCTTCCGAAGTACGGCTGGAAACAGGAAGGCGCCGCGTGGTATGCTCCGAAATCGGGCAGCGGAGTCTATCGGCTGTACAACCCGAAGACAAAGGATCATCATTATACAGCCAGCGCCAATGAGGCGAAAGTCCTGACAACTAAATACGGATGGACATATGACAACAACAAAAAGCCATTGTTCTATTCCGGCGGAAAAGTCAACATCTATCGTCTCTACAACAAGGCGTTTAAGGTAGGCAGCCATCATTTCACCGGAAGCAAGAAAGAGTACGATACTCTTCCGCAGTATGGCTGGAAACAGGAAGGCGCAGCATTTAAGTGCGTCAAGCTTAAATAAGTAAAGCAGAGAATTAAGCAATAAACGTGGGAGGCGGCCCCGACAACGGGGGCGCTTCTTGCGGCATTCGAATTACAACAGAGTGGTATTCGCATGGCAGCAACCGTAAGAAAATTTATCATATTTTTGACGGCCCTCATCATGGCGTGGGGGTTCTCGGTATTGCCTGCCCACGCTGACGCGGCGACTGATACGCTGACGATCAGGGTGGGATACAACGGTATGCCCGACGATCAATATGTCAACGCGGGTACTTATCATTGGTCGGAACTGCTCAAGAATATCACACCGGTCGAGGCGGCGTACTCATTTTTCGAAGTCGACAACATCGACGCGTCAACTTCATATGAGACGGTCGTTGATTCCGCAAATGGCTTTTATCTGGATGAAATTCTGAATTTTGCGAAGATCGATCTCGGAGAGGTCATCAGTATCGGTTTCTATGTCAACGATCACAGAACGATCTTCACCCGGTTTGATACCGATGACCTGTTCGCTGACCGATACTATTTTCATGATCTTCCGGGACACAGGCGGGCGGAAGGCGATTCCTGGAATTTTGACGATGCCTGGAACGACTATGAACCGGTTTATCCGATGCTTGCGATCGAGGACAACTGGCGCACCTATTCCGATGAAATCGAACATGTCGATGAAGATTTCACGAACCTCAAGACCGAGAGCCGTTTCCGTCTTCTGTTTGGTCAGAGAGAGCCCGATGAGATCGGCATGCAGAAAAAATCGGCCAAGTATATCAGCGCGGTGTATGTCACGATCAAAGGCAAGCCGTCGTACAGCGGAAAAGACGGCAAGAATCAGATCGTGATCGACGGGAAGATCGGCGGACACACGACAGAGATCGTCGCCAAGGTCGATAACCGGAATATGCTCGTTGCGCTTCAGGATCTGCTGAAGCTGCATTCAACGAACGAAAGTGTTCTGAAAATCAAGAACATCACTTATACGCCGGATGAACGGTACAGTGACCTCATGCGGATCAAAATCGACTATGAGATCCTCAAGAAGGGAAAAGCTTCGATCACCGGGACGTTCGGAGGTTTAAGTCTTAAAGGCTTTCTGCCGAGCATTGCCGAGGTCGAGGGAACCGATGGCGGCGGCGGAAAAGTCACGCCGGGAGGCGGAGGTTCCAACTCCGGGAAGAAGGACAGCAAGAGTAAAGACTCCGGCAACAAGAACAACAGTAAGAGTTCGCAGAATAAACAGCAGTCGACCGGTAAAAACAGTTACAGAACCGGCTCCGGATATACCTCTTCGTCAAACAACAGTTATTCCGGTTCGAGAAAGAGGAGAAAATCCTCATATGAGACGGCTTCAACGAAGAAAAACCGCAAGGCAAAGACCGAACGGGTCGTGACACCGAACGGCGTCTACCGCCTGTCGGATGAACTGAGAGACAAGCTTGACGGAATGAAAGCCGAAGAAGTGATCATACCCGACGAGGAACCGGTCACACAGTTAAAAGTTCCGGACCGCAGGAAAGAGAACAAAAAGAAAGAAAGGATCCGCATGGCATTTGTCGGCCTTGGCTGCGCCGGCATCATGGGGATCGGAGGGGCCTGGGAGGAGATCATGTTCCGCAGACGTCTCCGGACAAGAGATTTGAAAAAGAAAGGTGAGAAACAGACATGATTTTGGCAGCAAGCACACCCAGCAATTACACGGTGTTTCAGAAGATCTTAAGAGCTGTCGCCAACGTGCTCCAGATCCCGGTCATTATTATTTTGATCGCGATGATCGCGTTTGCGGTGTTCTGCATCGGTTGGATCATCGTTGAGGCGGTGAGGGAAAGACGTCATATGGACGCCAATCTCCCGCTGCTTCTCGACGAATTGAAAAGCGGCGAAAAACCGCTTGATCAGTGTATCATCGACAGCGGACTCCTGTACCGGCAGAAAAAACTCTTGTTGTCGATCATGGCTCACCCTTCTTTTGACGATGAAGAGAGGCAGTCGTTTGCCGACAACCTGCTTGAAGCCGAGGAAAAGCATTATGACAGCATCGTGAAATGGACCGATACGATGGCCAAGCTCGCGCCGATGGCCGGTCTGCTGGGAACTCTGATCCCGCTCGGCCCCGGCATTATTGCACTCGGCCAGGGCGACACTTATACACTGTCACAGTCGATGCTGACAGCATTCGATACGACGATCGCGGGACTGGTCGTCGCCGGGATCTGTATTGTGATCTCGACACTCAGAAAGAAATGGTATTCATCCTATATGTCTGAT
>CACYEU010000013.1 GCA_902773445.1 uncultured Lachnospiraceae bacterium
TCGCCGGTCTTCTCGACAAAATACACATCGTCGCCGTCTTCGGCCTCAGTCTTGTGCAGTGCTTTCGGATTGTTGATCACTGCCGAGGCGCCGTTCTCATATTCCTCTGCCGTGGCATAGTCAAAGTCTCCGCCGTGTTTTTCAAAATGCTGTTCAAGCAGATAGCGGTTGCGGAACGTGTAGATCGTTTCCTTTTTCTCTGACGCGTCTTCGCCGGTCAGCGTCGTGTTGTTCGCGGTCGTAAGATCCTGCTCGTCATTATTGTCAGCCGCGGTGCTTTCATCCTGCGCCGTTTCTCCGCCGTTTGATTCGTCTGCCTGTTCACCGCTTCCGCTCTGCGCGCTGCCGGTCTGCTCCTGCTGCGTTCCCGAAGCGCCGCCGTTCTGCGACTGATCGTGCTGCTTGCTGATCTGCGCGATCAAAAACGCCAGAACGAGTACAATGATCAGCTTGATGACTGTCCTCAATATGCGGTTTTTCTGTTCTTGAGACATATCTGCATGCTCCGGAAACCATACTTCAACTGCCGGTTAAATGTCGAAAAAAACGACTGTTTTCACTGTCTCTTTTATGATACCGTAAATCCATGACTTTTTCCAGAATCATCTATTTGGCTGTCTGGTGCCTGTTGCTGTTCGGCATTTCGATCGAAGATCTTCAAACTCATACGATTCGCGCCAACGCGCAGTGGAGCCTGCTTGTGTGGGTCCTGCTGGGACATTTGACAAATGCGGTTTTGGCAGCGACAGCAAATCCCGGTGCAGAGCCGGATGATACTTCCGGCCTGTTTGCCGCGCGCATTGTTTTACAACAGCCGGACAAACCATACCGGATCGGTTTTCAGGAAGGGCTTATATCAGCGGCCAGCATGACATTTATCTTAATTGTATGCTCGCTTGTCTGGCTTCGTCTTCGAGGCGCGCCTCCGATCGGGGGCGGTGACATCAGATTGCTTGCGACCGGCGCGCTGGCCCTCGGTTTCGACCGGGTCTGTCTTGCGCTGTGTATCGCGTCAGCATTTGCGGCAGTTGCAGCAAATATCAGTTTCATCACCAATGCATTCATTTATGATTTTTCCTCAAAAAATGCTTCGCGCGACCATTCAGGCCGCATTTTGCGGCTGCGCAGTCAGCGCGAGATCCCTTTCGCACCATTTATCAGTATGGGACTGGTGATCACATATATATTCGGCGATACATTTTTCAAATAGGAGTGAAATGGCGGGCCGAGAACGAAATGGAGGATCTGGAGTGAAATGGTGGGCGCTTTCCGGAAATCTAAAGAAACAACCAGCAAAAAACGCTTCCATAATTGCAAAAATCGGAATTTTGCTGGTTGAAATAAGTAAAACCAGGAAAACAACCAGCAAAAAGAAGAGTTTTAGCGGAAAAACGTTGGTTGAATTATGAAAAACACAAAAAACGACCAGCAAAAACCGAGCGAAACAGTTTTTTAAGCCAGAATTTGGTGGTTGTTTTCGTAAATACGTATGCTGCAACCAATCAAATTTGATATTCAGACATCATTGACAGCTTTGGGGGTATAGATGGAACTTCATGATATTAAAAACCGGATCAAATATCTGGAAAACCTTGTCAAATCAAAGAAGAGGGCATTGCTCAAGCCAATTGAGCAAACGATTCGCGTTGAACCGAATGGAAAGAAAATATATTACAGGCTTTTCTATAAAGAAAAAGGAACAGACAAAAAGCGTCTTCTCAACATGCGCAACCGGTCTGACCGCAGTCTTGCGACGGCGATCGCGCAGCGCGGATATGACGCGAAAGTACTGAGGGCAGCCGAAGCGGAATTGAGGGCGTTGAAGGTTCTTGCCAAATGCTATGAAGCCGGGCTTGCCGAAGATGTGTATGAAAAAATGTGCGAAGGGAGACAGCGGATCGTCAGGCCGATCCGGCTGACGGATGAGCAGTACGCGATACGGTGGCAGGCGCAGGAGTATACGCCGAAGAAGCCGCATCCGGATGCCAGACTGTTTTCGACTGAGCGCGGCGAGAAGGTCAACTCCAAGACAGAGATGATGATCGCGAACAGAATGCATTACAGAGGATTGCATTATCATTATGAAATGCCGGTCGAGCTGACCGGCCATATCAGCGGCGGACGGTACACGGCGCATCCTGACTTTACGGTGCTGAACAAGCGGACGCGCAGGACATATCTGTGGGAACATCTGGGCAGGATCGATGATCCCGAATATCTGACCGCGAACGCTGAAAGACTGATTGACTATCAGCATGCCGGGATCGTGCCCGGTGAGAAACTGATCCTGACTTTTGAGACAAAAAACTCGCCGATGATGCCTGAGACCATCGACGAGGTGATCGATCATTATTTTGTGTAAATGAGCTGCCTGCTAGAATGCTGCTTTGAACCATTCGCTCAGCGACTCCTTGCTTCCTGTGACACTGCCCTGGACCATCGTCGGCTGACCTCCGCCGCGGACCGGGAAGGATGATTTCAGCTGTTCATTGAACGCGCGGCAGTCTGAACCGGCGCTCGCACAGATATAGCGCCAGGTCGGCGCAGGAGTTTCCGGTGCAGGGGCTTTACCGGCTTCGGTCGTTTCGGATACAGACAAGTCATTGTCTGTTACATTAAACAATGCGAAGCAGTAGCCGCTGCGGGCTTCGGAGAGTTCGTTGAGCAGACTGCGGATCATTTTGTCATTGGAAATGTCCGGTTCGACGATCAGAACATGTTCCTGATCGGCCGGGATACCAGCGATTTCGGCGCGCAGGAGTTCTGATTGCGCGTCGATCAGAGCGGCTTTAGCTGCATCGAGGTCGCGTCCGATTTTGAGGATCGGTTCGAGCAGTTCATCGCGCGGGGCCGATAAGGCTTCCGAGATCGCGGCGCTTTGATCGTGGAGCATCCGATAGTTGGCAAGCGCGCGGTTTCCGCAGACGATCCAGAGCCGCATTCCGCCTTTGTAGCGGCGGTAATCAACGATCTTAAGAAGACCGACTTCGGCTGTCGTGCGCACATGGGGCGCGCAGCAGGCACAGAGGTCGACGCCGTCGATTCTGACAAGGCGCACGCCTTCGGTCAGATCGATCTTGCTGCGGTAATCCAGGCCGGTCAGTTCTTCAGGCGTTGGAAAGAGCACTGTGACAGCGCGGTTTTCCCAGATCGCGCGGTTCGCCTCAGCCTCGAGCGTTTCGATCTGCTCTGCGGAGAGCTCCTTATCATAATCCATTGTGACGGTCTGGTCGCTCAGATGAAAACCGACATTTTTAAGCCCGAACAGTTTGTGCGCGAGACCGGAGACAATGTGCTCGCCGGTGTGCTGCTGCATATTGTCAAAGCGGTGAGCCCAGTTGATCTTTCCGGTGACTTCGGCGCCCGGTTCCAGCGGAATGGCCGCATAGTGAAAGATCCGGCCGTCGGTTTCCTGTACATCAAGGATATCGGCAGACGGTTTGCCGGCACGGGAGTCCTTCGGCGTCAGCACACCTGTGTCAGATGTCTGGCCGCCGCCTTCGGGGAAGAACAGCGTCCGGTCGAGTTCGATCGCGAACGAGTGTCCGGCGCGGGCCGATTCATGTTCACCGGCGGGACGGCGGCTTAGGACCTTTGCGGTAAATGTCGTTTCGTAAGGCTCCTGATCGTACAGCTTAACGGTTGCTTCATTGCTCATGTGTTATCTCCTGAAACCGGACAGTCTTCTGACAATACTTACAGACTAAAAGCGTTAATCACAATTTCAAAACGATTCCGGCGGCCGCGCAGATCCCGATCCATACGACCGGGTGCAGAGCGCGCAGTTTTTTGATGTTCATCGCGACCAGAATGATCAGGAACAGGACAATGCTGCTGATCCGGAAATGAAGTTTGCCGTTCTCGGTCAGAAAGATCGTCGTCTGCAGAACGCTGACAGCCGCGTTGGCGATCAATGCGGCAACTGCAGGCCGTATACCCTTAAAGACATTCTGAACGTGCTGATGCTCTTTGTACTGAATAAAAAGTTTCGCGATGATCAGCATGACCAGGAATGCGGGAAGGACGAGCGCGAATGTCGCAGTCAGGGCACCGGGGATACCCGCGGTCTTGAAGCCGGCATAAGTCGCCATGTTGACACCGATCGGTCCGGGCGTGCTCTCGCTGACAGCAATCATATCGAGGAGTTCACTCTTCGTGAACCAGTCAAAACGCTCAGCCATTTTCATCAGGAACGGGATCGTCGCCGCTCCGCCGCCGACCGCGAACAGGCCGGTCTTAAAGAATTCGAAAAACAGAGTCAGGAGAGTCATTTCGAGCCTCCTTCCTCACATGCGCCGGAACTGCCGCTGCCTGTCTTCTCCGGCGGAAGACGGCGGGCTTTGGCCGTGTACCAGATCCATCCGATCAGGCCGGTTCCGATGATCAGCAGGATCAGCGGAACATCGGTAAAGAATGCGAGAGCAAATGCCGCGATAAAGATCACGACACCTAGGGCATCTCTGATCCCCTTTTTCAGCATCGTGATCGTTGTTGTGATCAACAGTGCGCAGACAGCGATCCTGATGCCGCCGAAGGCGTGCTGCACGACCGGATATTCGATGATCTTCCTTAGAAATGCCGCAACGATGCAGATGATGATCAGCGACGGTGCGATCACACCGCAGGTTGCCGCGACAGCGCCCGGGATCCCTCGCATCTTACGCCCGATATAGGTCGATGCATTGGTCGCGATGATGCCCGGCGTGCACTGACTGATCGCATACAGATCGAGCAGCTCATTCTCATCGACCCAGCCGTGTCTTTCA
>CACYEU010000014.1 GCA_902773445.1 uncultured Lachnospiraceae bacterium
CATAAATGAACCGAGGATCATTTCACCGGCACAGATATCTTCTCCGATCTGGCGGACATTCTGCCTCGGCTGAACCGGCTTGAACACCCTGATCGTCTCCGGTGAATCAAATGCTGTATCTTCGCTCCTGACGACCGCGTCACAGTTTGACGGAATCGGATCGCCGGTCAAAACCGGTACAAACAGAGGCTTTTGAATGACAGCCGGGTGGTCTTCGGAAGCATTAAATGTCAGCCCCGCAGCCAAGGCGATACCGTCCATTGTACTGACAGGGTGGTGCGGGGAACAGATCGCCGCATAGACTGCTTCGGCGCTGACGCGGAACGCCGCCTGATCGACAGAGACCGTTTCAACCTTCGGTGAAAATCCCTCGCTGACCAGAATCTCCTTGTATTTCCTCAGTGCTTCTTTCAGAGGCGCGTTTGTCGGGTAGTTAAATGACATAGTGTTACTCATTTCCAGTTTTAAAACTTCTGATTTATTAAACAAACGGGGGTCATCTTTCTGCTAAGACGGCCCCCGATGATCAACTCACTTGAGTATCGGACTAGTTTTACGGTCTGTCCAGTCCGATCTCCTCGGCGACGTCATCAAGACCGCCGAGAGCTTTCAGAGTATCCTTGTATGGCCAGAAATGCTCCATATCGCAGCCGAGAGCTTCATAGAAGCGCTCGCCGAGCGTGTCGACCGGGATCGTGACGCCGTCGGTCGGACCGCCCTTAAGCGGCGGTTCACCCATGTTGCGCGGGTTAGCGGTATAATCCTTGCGCTCGATACCTTCGCGTACGCTGAACGCGAGACGCATCAGGAATGAACGCGGGCCGTATTTAGCCAGATCCACCGCGAGGCCCGTGACTGCCTCGACATCCTCGACCGCTGTGAACTGTCCGCCGTAGATACCGCCGAACTGGCAGAAGCCTGCTGCGCTTTCCAGCTCTGTATAGCTGGTCCACTCGACGTCAGCGGCGCCGGTATGAGGTCCGTCCTCGCCAAAGTTGTATTTGTCATCTTCAATGACATAGCCGGTCGTGCCCTTGACATGACGTCCCGGAACCGGATCCCATTTATAGGCGCGTCCGAGACCCGGCATCAGGCGCGGATCATGCTGTCCGGGCTCAATGCCCGAGAAGACGGTCATGAACTGTGCACCGCGGTTGCCGAGAGCCTGGCAGGCATACAGCGTGCCGTGCTGGAAGATCTCGCCGCAGCCTTCGCCGCTGCACATCTTCTTGAGCAGTTCGATCGCCGCGTCGCCGTCGCCCCATGCAAGCTTGATGCCGTCAGTGTCATCAGTCGTCAGATCGCCGTTTTCAAATGCTTCGATCGCCCAGGCAACCGTGCCGCCGGCTGAGATCGTATCGATACCGGCTCTGTTGCAGAGATCGTTTGCATAAATGTTGACGGCCGGGTCCTTTACCAGAATATTGCTGGAGAAGGCCGCAATCGTCTCATACTGCGGACGTGTCGTTTCGCCGATCGGATATGCGCCG
The DNA here is from genome assembly GCA_902773445.1 of uncultured Lachnospiraceae bacterium. Classification (GTDB taxonomy): domain Bacteria; phylum Bacillota; class Clostridia; order Lachnospirales; family Lachnospiraceae; genus RUG842. The sequence goes on from CACYEU010000014.1 coordinate 1,491, forward strand.
TCTTCAACTTTGTAGAGGGCGCCGCAGCCGAACGGACAAGCCGCACAGGCTTTGCTCTTTGTCTTATATTTGGCATCTGCCCACGGAGAGCCGAGCATCTCAGCTTCCTCGGGAGTATAGTAATCGGAACCGACAGCACTCCAGTTCTTGGTGCTCGCGTCATTGCCGAGGATACAGCCGGGAGCTGCCTCGCCTGAACCGGAATCTTTGAAGACCTGGGTATCGGCTTCCTTCAGAGCTGCCAGATAACCTTTCTTCATCTCGTTCAGCTTATCGGGATCGGCGATCGGGATCTTCTTGGTTCCCTTTACGACGACCATCTTGACGCCTTTGGCACCGAGCACTGCGGCCGAACCTCCGCGTCCGGCTGTATGGTGCATATCATTCATCAGAGCCGCGATGTGGCTGCCGCGCTCGCCCGCCGGGCCGATGCCGGCTGTGCGGACATTCTTGACGCCGAGCTCAGCCTCGACTTCGTCACGGATCTTCGCCTCAGCTTCATAATAATCCAAGCCCCAGATATGAGAGGCATCGCGGATCTCGCATTTATCATCAGTGATCAGCAGATAGACCGGCTTTTCCGACTTGCCCTTGATAAAGAGCGCGTCAAAACCGGCTTTTTTCAGCTCGGGACCGAAATACCCGCCTGAATTGGCATCGTTAAAGCCGTTTGTGACCGGCGACTTGCTGACGATCGTGTAACGTCCGCCGAAAAGAGCGTTGGTTCCGTTGAGCGGTGAAGCCAGAAAACCAAAGACACTTTCGGGAGCCAGAGCGTCGACATGTGCCGGCATCATATCCCAGAGCATTCTTGCGCCGAGAGCCGGGCCACCGATAAACAGCTCCAGGTATTCCTCATTCCATTCGTGCGTTTCGCAAGTGCCTGTTGTCATGTCGACGACCAGGTACTTGCCCATATATCCGCCTTTTACCATCATTAACCTCCTCCGTTGATCATAAATACCACTACCGTTTCCCCGTCAGGAACGTTGAGATCTGCGAGAGCTTTGTCAAACGTAAGGGTTTTCCTTTCACAGTTCACAAAGAGCGGTCGTGTGATGCTTTCAAGGTTTTGGATATTCAGCTTTTCAAAGAGCGTACGAAACGGAACCGGGGCCGGTTCTTCAAAAGAATAAGAATTGTCGGACAGTCCGAGTCGTCGCTCCAAACCGCTTAAAAATTTAATTGTGACCATGAGGCTCCTTGCCTGCACCGGGGTCCTGTACCCGGATTTGAATGCAGATGTTCCACATGTTACTCGCACGTTAAATTATAACGTATTGATATTTTAGAGTCAATCGATATTGTGGTAAACTGAAGGAACAGAGACACCCGGCAAAATGGATGCACAACTCGTGAATTCGGATAAGAACAAGAGGAAAAGCAATGATCTTGACAACTGAGCGTCTGATCCTGCGGCCGTGGGAAGAAACGGATGCGGAATCATTATATCAATATGCGAAAGATGAACGTGTCGGTCCGATCGCGGGCTGGCCGGTTCATACAAGTGTGGAGAACAGTCTGGAAGTCATCCGGAATGTGCTCTCGGTTCCGGAAACTTATGCGGTCTGTCTGAAGGAGGACGGCACTGCAATCGGAAGCATCGGACTGATGATCGGAGAGAGAAGCAATATCGATCTGCCTGATACCGAAGGCGAGATCGGCTTCTGGATCGGCGTGCCGTTCTGGGGACAGGGATTGATTCCTGAAGCGGTCAGAGAACTGACCAGACACGCGTTTGAGGATCTGCTGTTGGACAAACTGTGGTGCGGTTATTTCGAGGGTAATGACAAATCAAAACGCGCACAGGAGAAATGCGGATTCACTTTTCAGCGTACCGACAAAGATATCCACTGGAAAATCATGGATGATATCCGCACCGAGCATATCACAAGACTCACTAGAGAGGAGTGGAACCGGATAATATGACGCGGAGCCCGACCGCACTAAATCTGAGACACGAAAAAAGATGCCGCCCGGAGGCGGCATCTTTTATGACTCTGTGTGAATCATTCGCTGTCAGTCAGAATTATGCATTCTTCTCAACAGTTGTGATCGCTGCGTCAATGACCTCGAGAGCCTTGTCAATCGTCTCATAGGACTGAATTGCCGGCGGCTCAATACGGATAACGCGGGCATTGTTCAGTGTACCGGCGACCATGACCTGGCGGGCGAAGCACTCTTTGGAGACTTCCCAACCGAGCTCAGCGGTCTCAAACTCCATCGCGATCAGAAGACCGGCCTGACGAAGCTCTGCGAGAATGCTGTGACGCTCCTGCATCTCAACGAGCGACTTCATGTAGTAATCACCCTTCTCCTGAGCCATTGTCGGGATGTCGTTCTTAAGGATGTAGTTGATCGTTCCGAGTGTGGATGAGCAAGCCAGAGCGTTGCCGCCGAATGTCGGAGAACCAAGGATGAACGGGTTCTCGATCAGGCCTGAATTCTCAAAGACTTCCTTGCGGGAAACGATACCTGTGATCGGGATGATACCACCGGATGAAACCTTACCGAATGTCATGATATCCGGAGTGACATCTTCCTTCATTGAACGCCACAGATAACCCGTACGTCCGAGACCTGTCTGGATCTCATCAAGGATGAAGAATACGCCGTACTTCTTTGTGATCTCGCGGCAGTCTGCCAGATATCCGTCATACGGTACGTGGCATCCGGACTCGCCCTGAACCGGCTCTACGATGAAAGCGGTAACGTGCTCGCCGACTGCCTGCAGGTTCTTGATTGCGTTCTCAAGCTGCTCAGCATCGCCGAATTTCACGTGGCGGACCTTCTCTACGAGGTTGCCGACATACGGTGCACGGAAGCTCGGGTTAGCTGTCATGGAAACAGCACCGAGTGATTTGCCGTGGAAACCGCCAACTGTTGCGATGAAGTAGCCGGGGCCGTTGCTGAGGATGGCAAGCTTAAGAGCCATCTCAACCGCCTCAGCACCACCGTTGGTCAGGTAGGTGTACTGAAGGTCGCCCGGAGTGATCATTGACATGATCTCGCTCAGATAGCCACGAAGCGGCTCAAGAAGCTCTGTTGAAGAAAGGGTCAGACGATCCATCTGCTTCTTGACATAATGAAGGATTTCGGGATTGCGGTGACCGCAGATATAAGTACCAAAGCCGCCGATCAGGTCGATGTACGGTACACCGTTGACATCCATGACGTGCTCCGGATCATCTGCCCACTCCATGGTTGTTCCATCGGGAGTGCAGGACTTACGGAAATCCATCCATCCGGGATTGAAGTAATGATCGTAGTTGTACTCTGTATCCTCTGTGATTGTCTGAGCAAGTTCCGGAGAAAGCTCGTCAGAGTCGAGAATTTCAAGAATCCGATCCAGTTCTTTGAGTGTTGCGTTCTTGTCCATTTAAAGACCTCCTTAAAAAGCTACGCATTGTGTTTATCAGGAACACTGTTAAACAATGAACCTTTACGATAAATGAAGTATAATATGTCAAGTTGAGTTTATGTCAACAGACCAGTATCAAACTAATTTATTAAAAAGTGAAGTCGGGTTCACTTTTTATGTGACAGGTTATTTTTCTTTCGTGTACCCACGCATATTCTTCGGATCGTCCGGCCCGACGTGATCTGATTGTCGGTTCTGAACCCGAATGCCTCATGGAGCGCATCGGTCAGATCATTCCGCGAATAAATCGGAATATAGCCTTCCGACGGAATGTCAAGCATGTCCATTTCGCGCAGAACATCGGAGAGATCTGAAAATGAATAGCGGTCATGCAGCTTCATCTCGATGATTCTTTCGATCAGCGAGGAGATAAAGCAGATCATAAAATGAGCATAAAGTTTTTCACGGGCGTTCATATTCAGGGTGCGGGAGCGAAGTTCGCGCTTGACAGTACGAAAATTCTCTTCGATTTCGCGCCGTCTCCGGATGACGGGGATCAGCATTTGAGGATTGAGGTCGGAATCGGTGAAAAATACTGAAAATCCGTCAAGCTGTTCCTCCTGCTCAAGCCGGCGGATATATTCGCTCTGTCCGGCATACCGATTATCGGAAGCTTCGATAATGTCGTTGACTCTGGTCAGCTGGCGCTGCCTGATCCAGCGCTGTCTTGCCTGCTGGCTCATTGAGAATGTCACGATCATGCGCTGCAGTTTCCCGCCGATCATCAGTGTTCGTTCCTTATAAAATATCGTGTTAAAGTATTTCTTCTCATCGACCTGATCGATCCGGTATGTCCGCTTACGGTTTGCGATATGCCAGTCGGAGACATTGACTGCGTAGCTCCTCAGCGCCGGATCGAGTTTGCGCATCGATTCAATGTGGATAAAGCGGTAATCATGATCATAGATGAATTTGTTTTCGGCGATCGTTGTAAGTCCCGCATCGGAACAGACGATGATCTGTTCCGGTTTCAAATTATCGATGATCTCGTGTTCCAGTGAGGTCATCGACGGCGGCTTGGCGCCGAGATCGCGCAGCATGTCAAATGAAAGAGGCAGACCGTTCGCGTCAGTCAGGAGACCGAGCTGAATGATCGGGGTCGAAGGCGTTTCATGTCCGAACGAACGGCTGTCGACAAAATCGTGCTCGCCGGTCTCAAGATAGTAATTCGTGCAGTCATAGAACAGAAGCCTGCCGTCAGGGACATGTGACGAAACCATTTTCTGGTAAAGCTGCCGCTGAAATGTCAGCGGAGTGACTGAGAGAAATTTCAGCGTGCGGTCGATATCGGCCTCTGAAAACTGTGGTTTTTCGAGAAAGTTTTTCGACAGTTCATAGGTGCCGTGCTTGGAGGCATGGTAAATGACACGCGTATAGATCAGCCTCGAAAAGACTCGGTTAAAGTCAAACGGAAGGGAGTATTGCTCTGTCATCGTATCACAGAGCTCATTGATCCCGAGGCCGTAATAGATATCCTGCGGAAACAGATAGCTGATATTGATCGTCTGCGGCGCGTTTTTCCGGATCAGCCGGGTCGGCGAATAGCGGATCGCTTCACCGCTTTCTTTTTCTCTGCGTGTCAGCTCTGCCGCATACTGTTTGGCCCACTCATACGGATCCATACCGCCGGCGCGCTCGCGGACCTCCTCTTCGGTTCCGAGCTTTTCCACAGTGCGCGTCGTTGACTTGCCGTTCAGGCGGATCGATTTGCTGATATAGTAGATCGTGCGGTTTTTAGAGCGTGAAATTGTGACTTTCATAGTAATTCCTCCGATTTGTCCAGTATAACAGATATCGCCACATATAGCTACACCACAAGGTTGTTTTTGTTGCTGTTATTTCTATAAAATAAAATTACCCTAGAGCATGTTGTTGATATTTGAAAAGGAGTGGACATTTTGGAACAGAATTGGAATGACATCAACCCCAGATTGTATCTGAACCATTTGATGCCCAAATATGCGCCGCACGGTCAGGACTACTGCCATTCAATGATTGGCGTGAACACACCGCGTTCTGACGGTCCGGCAAAAGCATCAGGAACCATGACGTATGCATCGGACGTGATCATCCCCGACATGATGTACGGAGTCTGCCTGCGCAGCCCGTATCCGCATGCGGAGATCGTTTCGATGGACACCAGCGAAGCTGAGGCGATGGGCGCTGTATGCCTGACATACGATGACATCGACCCGGTGATCGTATATAACGAGCGAAGCGTCTCGACTCCGTCGGGCACCTATCGCGACCGTACGATCCTTCCGAACAAGTGCCGTCACGTCGGCGAAGCGATCGCCGCCGTTGCAGCTGATACGGAAGAACTCGCATTTAAAGCACTGCGCGCGATCAAAGTTGAGTACAAAGAGCTCCCGGCAGTCTACGAGCCGGAAGAGGCACTCAAAGACGACGCACCGCAGCTGTACGACAAGATCTATTTCGACACGGAAGAGATCAAAGTCAAGAACAATATCGGCGTTGTCCGCAACATTTATGAAGGCGACGTCGAAGGCGCTATGAAGAGAGCTGACCGCGTTTTCGAGCAGGACTTCAATCTGCGCCGCATCTATCACGCACAGATGGAGACCAAGTGCGCAGCAGCTAAGCCGGAAGTCGACGGATCCCTGACTGTATGGGGAACGATCCAGTCGATCCACGGCGCAAGACAGCTGATCGCTCACGCGCTTCAGATGCCGCTGTGCAAAGTCAATGTTAAGAAGTTGCCCTTCGGCGGTGCTTTCGGATCTTCGATCCAGGTCAACTCGGTTATTCCGATTTGCGCGGCTCTCGCGATGAAAGCAAAGCGCCCGGTCAAGATCACATCGAGCCGTGAAGAAGACTTCTACAGCCACAACAAGTATCCGTCAAAATTCCATGTCCGCATGGGCGTGACGAACGACGGAGAGATTATTGCCGGACATGTTAAGGCGCTGATCGATTTCGGTGCTCATCAGATCCAGCCGCTTCCGTTTATGGGATGTACATCAGGATGGTTTGCTTCCCTTTATAAATATGCAGGCAATATCGCATTTGAAGGAACGGCAGTATACACGAACAAGACACCGTGCTGCGCTATGCAGGGATACGGCAATCCGCAGATCAACTTCGCGATCGAGTCGATGGTCGATATTATCTGCGAAGAGATGGGATTTGATCCGATCGAGTTCCGTCTTAAGAACATGCGTTCGATCGGCGATGAGTTCTGGGCACAGGGACCGACGATCCGTTCGATCATCAAGAGCTCAGGTACTGAGGAAGGCCTGATCGACGGCGGCAAGAAGATCGGTTTTGCAGACCGCGGCAAGCCGGAAGAAAAGACCGGACGTTACCGCAGAGGTATCGGCGTTGCCCGTGGATTCCACTGCTCAGGTACCGGCGGTCCGAAGGAAGGCGAGGTTATCGACTATTCATTCGCGACTGTCAAGATCAACGAGGACGGCTCTGTCGATCTCGTGACACCGGTCACCGACCACGGCGGCGGAACATGGGATGCCCTTCGCAAGATCGTTGCGGAAGTGCTGTCTGTACCGCTTGATATGGTAGGCCTGTCACCGGCTGACACAATGAATACCGGTTATGACGTTTGTACACATGCGACACGTGGTGTCTTCTGCGGCGGCGGCGCTGCCCGCAATTCCGCGATCAAAGTCCGCGAGAAGCTTCTTGAGTATGCCGGACGTATGATGGATGAGAACGTACAGGATCTTGAGACAGTCATGGATCCGGTCGAGCACCAGGGACGCGTCCAGGTCAAGAGCTATCCGACCAAGAGCATGACTTACAACGAGATCGCCCGCAAGGCATGGATCATGAGCTGGGGTACATTGGTCCATTCCGAGAGCTACCGTCAGAAGAATGCTCCGCCTTGCTTCACGATCCACTTCTGTGAGTGTGAGGTCGATACATACACCGGAATTATTACCTTCCCGCGCGTTGTCATTTACGGCGACTGCGGTACAGCATTCAACCCGGATCTGGTCAAGGGACAGTTAGTCGG
>CACYEU010000015.1 GCA_902773445.1 uncultured Lachnospiraceae bacterium
ATATATTGGTTATATCTATATATGAGCCGTTGCTTTTCCTGTATAATGAGAGTAGTATTCAAATACAATTCAAGGATGCTAAGGAGTTTTATCATGACAAAACATAAATATCTCGGCTTATGTATCATTCTGGTGTTAACGGCCATGCTGGTCCTGGTCTCCTGTAAGTCATCTGACTCCGGTCAGAAGTCAGATACCGGAGACAGCCCTAAGGCCACCGTCTCTGAAGAGAAAAAAGACGAAAAAGCTGAAGATAAAAAAGCTGACGATAAGAAAGACGACAAGAAGAAAGATCAGAAAGACAAAAAGGATAACGACAGCAAGGCGAAGGAAGACTCTTCAAAGGATGATTCATCCGAATCTTCCAAAGCAAATGAGTCAAAGACCTCCGCGTCCAATTCATCGAAGCCGGCCGCCGCGTCTTCAGGCAGCTCCAACAATTCTGCCTCCAGCAAACCGGCCGCTAAACCGGCTGCCAAGCCGTCCGGCGGACAAAGCAAGCCCGCAAAGAAGACAAAGAAAGTCTGGGTCGAGCCGGTCTATGAGACACGCACTGTCACTCTTGAGACCGGTACCCGCACCTGCGGCGGGCGCAACAACGGCGTTCTCGGCACCTGCAACATGACATGGCACGGCACCGAAAGCGATACTTACAATCAGTGGTACGCGCACTGGCAGGCCTATGTCAAGCGTCGCACGGCCGAGGAAGCCGCGCAGGGCAAGACCTATGTCTGTGATCATATCCACGATGACTCACGTTTTGTCCATGACACGAAGACCGAACAGGTCATTGTGAAAGAAGGCTATTGGAAAGAAGTGACTGAGTGATCAGATGAAGCATCATGACATCACAATCAAATCTCTTATAAAATCAGCCGCGGCCGCCATCACGGTGACCGCGCTGCTTTTTCTGTGCGCAGCATGCGGCAGCGCCTCTTCCGGCGGATCCGGTTCCGCTGACAAGAGCAGCGCTGACAAGTCCGGCGTGCGCTATACACACATCTCAATGGATGAAGCTCAGGAGATGATCGAATCCGGGGAACCCGATAAAGACTATATACTTCTCGACACACGTGAAGTGAATGTCTACAATCACGACCATATTCCGGGCGCGATCTGCATCCCCGAGCCCGACATTTCAGCTCTCGACAACGACGCCGAGATCCCGGAACTGCCGGATAAAGATCAGAAGATCATCGTTTACTGCCAGTTCGGGGGCGTCAGCAAGATTGCCGCTGAAAAGCTGTGTGATATGGGCTATACCAATATCTATGAATTCGACGGCATGGATTACTGGAAAGGCGATGTCGAATCAAATATGGAATAAAAAAGTCCCGCAAAAGCGGGACTTTTTAGAGCTATTCAATTCTTATTATTTGCGGGCGACGATCGTCCACATTCCGTCTCCTCTTTCAAATTCAACGATCTCGATCCCCCGGTCCTGGCAGAAACCAGGGATCGATACGGTCGTGTCCGGACATGTGAACTCGATCTCAACCATCTGTCCCGGCTCAGCCGCATCAATTGCTTTCTTGAATTTAACTAACGGAAACGGACAGTCCATTCCCTTCGCATCAACTTTTATATTCTCCATAGTGCCTCCTCCGGTATAACAAACCCCTGTATCAGTCTTCTCTCATCAAGAAGATCCTGGTCGCAAGCCAGATTCCGAGCGCCAGAAACAGCAGCGCAAACCACGATTTGACCGATCCCTGCGCAGTTCCGACAAGTCCGTTCGATACGAGACAGCCTGTCCCCCAGATCGCGCCGATTCCCATCAGTACAGCACCGATCACGGCTTTTAAGATCGTACCCTTTGCCGGTTTGACGACCGCGAATTCACGGCTCACCAGCGATGTGACAAAGACGCCGGCAACGATCCCCAGGACAAGCATGCTCGCAAATCCGAGTGTCTGATCGGCCGGATTGCAGCCGCCGATCACCTCGTAGGGATGAAGCGGTGTATACAGCCAGGACAGGATCGGCGTCGCGATCGTAAAACTGTTGTGGCGCCCGAACTGCTCACTGATCAGATAAGTCAGCCCGAGCCACGCGCCGATACAGACCGCACCGACCTCGATCGGCCAGATCTTTTCACATAGAATATGTCTGACACCGTGGTATTTGGACGGAATCGCAAACTTTGGTTTATGTTTTTTATGATGCCATGCCATTGCGACCCAGCATATGATCGCTGCGGCCGCGCAGATCATCACCATGACCGGCTGACGCCGCACCGGAAGATCATCCGAAACGACTGTGACAGTCCTGACAAGACGCGTCAGATGCCTGCCCGGTCCCGCCGACATGAAATAACCGACGATCATGAATACAACAAGGATCAGGAATCCGATGACCCGCCCGTCTCCGCATTTGATCAGTGTCGACGTCAGGCATCCGTTTGCAAGAACAGCGCCGATGCCGAACAGCAGACTCCCGAGGGCGACCGCCAACAGCGAAAACGGAGGCAGATATGACGGGATCAGGATCAGGCCGGCATGCCCCATTGCATAGTAGAGCAGCCCTTCGGTCGCGATGATCGAAGCAATGATCAGAAAATGATAGGGTTTCTTTAAGAAATAAATGTCGCGGATCAGACCGGTCATGCAGAAACGGCTTCTTTTCAGAAAGAAGCCGAATACCATACCTGTCAATAATCCTGCAAGAAAAATCATGCTTTCTTCTCCACCCGCGCGAAATAGGATCTGGCGAATTCAATAAAATCTTCGGCCAGCGGGGAAAGTGATACGTCTTTCCGCGTCACCATATAGAACTCACGTGCCAGATCGAAATCACTGATCGTGACATTTTTGATCAGCGGAGACCCGATTCTTTCAGCGGTATAACGGGACAGGATCGCGACGCCGAGCCCCTGCTCAACAGAACGGATGATCGAATACAAGTCATTGAAGCTTGCGGCCACGTCGATATTCTTCCGGCCGATCCCCTTATCGGCAAGCGCCTTTTCAAATGCTTTTCTCGTCGCTGAGCCGCTCTCCCGCCAGATCACCGGATATTTGACGATTTCCTCAGAAGTCATCTCATCAGCCAGGTCATAGGAAGCCGGTGCGATCAGCACCATATCGTCGGAAAAGACATGGTCATAACGCAGATTGTTGAATGCGTATTTCTCGCCGACAAATCCAATCTCGCCGTATCGCTCGATAATATTGTCGACGACTGTCTGAGTGTCAGATGATTCGACAAAATAGCGGATCTGAGGTTTCTCGCGGCGGTATTCGCTCAACAGCTCCGGCAGAAATGTCGTCGCCGGGATCGATGAAGATTCGATCGCAAGGATCTGTCTGCCCTCCCCCTCCGACCGGTTGAGTTCGTCGATCGCCTGATCGCGGATATTCAGCATTTCAACGGCATAGTGATAGAGTTTGCGGCCTTCTTTTGTCATCTCGACCGTCCGCCCCTTGCGGTTCAGCAGTTTAACGCCGAGTTCCTGCTCGATCGACTGTACGTGTGTACTGATCGTTGGCTGCGCGAAGAACATCGCGTCCGCAGCCTTTGAAAAACTCTTGTAGCGCACCACATTGATAAAAGCTTCGATCTGTTTGTAATCCATCAGAAAAACCTCTATTTGTTTTTGAAAAACACTCGTAAATATCATAGCATATCTGTCCGCTCAAAACAATCTCATGGACGGATGATTCTGAAAACACTTGCCTGAAAGGCGACAAAACCCGCTGATTATGGTACACTTGGTCTATGCCGTAAACGGCATTTGACGGGAGGAACCAATGAAAACGCTTGAAGAAGTCAGAGCAGAGATGTATCAGGATCTGTTTGCTGTCGAGGCGACCGGCGCGACGATCGAATCGATCAACGATGACGGGACCGTGACGGCACGCCTTGAGATCGAACCGAGGCATTATAACAGCGGAGGCCGCGTCATGGGCGGCGCGATCTTCACGCTGGCCGATTTCGCGCTGGCAGCAACGATTTACGCCAACGAGATGTTCTCGACCGCAATCAGCTGTGAGATCGAATACCTGAGAGCCGGAAGCGGGTCCTTTCTGACTGCAGTCGGTTATCTCGACAAATCAGGCCGCAGTGTCATATTTGGCGGCGCCCGTGTCTACGATGACCGTGACAGACTGATCGCGCAGCTGCGCGCGCAGAGTTTCAGACTTGAAGTTCCTGTAAGGGACTGATTCTGCTAGAAAGGTAAAACCAATGATTATCAGTGCTATTTATATTGCTGCCGCCGTGCTTCCGGCGCTTTATCTGATGAGAGTCATCTATAATCTCGACACGTTTGAAAAAGAGCCGCCGGCGCTTCTTCGCGCCTGCGTGGTCCGCGGTGTCTACGCGGCCTTTCTTGCAATCGTTCTTGAGATTGCCGGACAATTTCTGATGGGCCTTGCGCGCATTACGCCCAATTCGCCGCTCTACGTGATGGTCCTCGCCTTCGGAGTCGTCGCGGTTGCCGAAGAAGGAGCGAAATTCTTCTTTCTCCACAGGCTTACATGGAATGACCCGAACTTCAACTACCGGTTTGACGGCATTGTCTATTCGGCGTTCGTCTCACTCGGTTTCGCGGCATTTGAGAACATCAAATATGTCTTTAACTACGGTCTGTCGGTCGCCGGTCCGCGTGCGGTCCTTTCGATCCCCGGACACCTCGGATTCGCGATCGCATTCGGATATTTTTACGGCCGGGCCCGTGTTGCCGCCAATCAGGGCTATTCAGTCCGGGCGCGCAACAATCTGATCGCCGGTTATCTGGCGGCCGTTCTCCTGCATGGCTTCTATGACACCTGCGCGATGACCGGAACACCGACATCAACCACAGTCTTTTTGGTCTTTGTCATCATCATGTACATCGTCATCATTCGTCTGGTGAGAAAAGAAGCGCGTACGAACATGCAGATCAGATAAGGAGGGTTTTTCTGGTTTATGTCATCAGCCAAAGGTTCATGGGCTGTTTTCTTTGGCGGCGCATTCTGGGCGAGTGTTTCGCTCTTTGTTCCGCCGCTTTCAAAAGCCGGCCTGACATCAATGCAGATCGCACTGATCAGAGTGTTCTTTGCGGCAATCGCGCTGATTATTCTTGTGCTGATCAAAGACCGGTCGCTGTTCAGATTTAAGCTCAAAAATCTCGGTCTTCTGCTGCTGAACGGACTCGTCTGCGGTGCAGTCTTCAACTTCTTTTATTTCACGACGATCATCAAAAGTCAGACTTCTGTCGCGGCGATGCTTCTCTATACATCGCCGGTCTTTGTTATGATCCTGTCCAGGATCATCTTCAAAGAGCCGATCACGCCGCGAAAGATCCTCACACTCGTAATGACTGTCACAGGTTGTATCTTTGTGGCCGGATTTATCGGGCATGCCACACCGATCCCGATGATCGCGTTCATCACAGGTCTGGCAACCGGCGCGACTTACGGTGTCTATACCATTCTTACCCGGTTCAACGCGCTGCGCGAAGACCCGCTGACTGTCACGCTCTATACATTTATCTTCGGAACACTCTTTATGCTGCCGGTCGGCAATCCTGCCGGAATCGTCAGAATTGTCGCCCACAAGCCTTCGCTGCTTCCGCTCGTCGTCCTGTTCGGTCCGATCGCCAGCTCACTGGCTAACGGTCTGTTCACCTGGGGCATCTCGCGGATCGAAGCCAACCGCGCGGCCGTGCTCTCCGCAACCGAACCCCTCGGCTGCGCGATCATCGGCATGACCGTCTGGGGCGACAGCCGCGACCCGATCAAACTGGTCGGCATCGCACTCGTCCTCGGAGCTATTATTTTGCAGGGACTGAGCCTCCCGGCCTCCGAAGCAGCAGAATAAAAGTCTTCAATGGCTATATTTATGAATGAGCGGCAGCCTGCCGCTCTTTTTCTGTACGGCTGAACTAAGACTTCGAAAATGCCTCCCGGTTCAGCATTTTCACTGCAAAATTTGTGAAAAACCCTCTCCGGCGCCAATTCGGCTGAACTAAGGCTTCGAAAGCACCTCCTAGTTCAGCATTTTCACTGCAAAATCTGTGAAAATACCTCTCCGGCACCAATTAGGCTGAACTATGGCTTCGAAAGCACCTCCTAGTTCAGCATTTTCACTGCAAAATCTGTGAAAATACCTCTCCGGTGCCAATTCGGCTGAACTAAGGCTCCGAAAGCGCCTTCCAGTTCAGCAAAAAAGTTCAGCCATAGAGTCCGGCACAAAAAATGAGGCAGCGCCGGTAAGCGCTGCCCCACTGCATGTCGATCAAGGCTGTATCACGATGTGAAATACGCCTTCTTTCTCTTCAACAGAGAACTCTTTTTTCTTCTTTTTCGCGAACTTGCTGATGTTCTCTTTCGGAATCGGGGAATCAACCAGGATTTCGACCGGTTCTGTTGCTTTCTTCAGAGCCTGCTGAGCCATCATCAATGGTTCAGGACAAGCCAGTCCGCGTGCATCAACAGTAATCATAACTGTATCCTCCGAACTGTAAGATTACTCAGCTTTTGCTGTCTCTTTGCGCTTATTGCCGACAAAGGCGATGATAAAGAGAACGATGATGCAGATGATGATCGCATAACGTCCTGCCGGTGCGACACCGCCGAGTGTGACTTCGCCTGTTGCAGCGTCTTTCATGTCGCCTGAGCCTGCAAGTCCAAAGTTATGTGCCAGAGCGGCACCAAAGAACATACCGATCACGGTCACAGCAGAATCACAGGATCCCTGTCCGGCAAGGATCAGCTGACGAAGCGGGCATCCGCCTGCAAGGACTGCCGCAAAGCCGACAACGTACATTCCGAGTACGCTCCACAGCCACTGCTGATGAGCGATCGGCTGGCCGGCCATGCTGAAGTGGAAGTTGCC
>CACYEU010000016.1 GCA_902773445.1 uncultured Lachnospiraceae bacterium
GCGCAAAGCCGAAGCCGGCTGCGCGTTTGTCTGTATTTCGGGCGCAGTCTCCGACGGACACAAATATGTGCCGGATGTCTGCAAGGCAGAGCCGGCGCTGATCGTGGCTGAGCATGAGATCGAAGCGCCGGACAGTGTCTGCGTGGCTGTCACCGACAACAACAGGCGGGCGCTTGCGCTGATGTCGGCCAACTATTTCGGTCATCCGGCTGACAAGATCAAGACGATCGGCGTGACAGGGACCAAGGGAAAGACAACGACGACTTATATGGTCAAATCGATGCTTGAGGCGGCCGGACATAAAGTCGGGCTGATCGGAACGATCGAGACCGTGATCGGTGATCAGCATACACCGGCGCTCAACACGACGCCGGAGTCATATCTGATTCACAAATCATTTGCAAAAATGGCTGACGCCGGATGCGACGCGGTCGTCATGGAAGTTTCATCGCAGGCATTCAAACTCGACCGGACCGCCGGTATTACATTTGACATCGGTGTCTTTACAAACCTGGCTCCCGACCATATCGGAGCCAACGAGCATGCGTCATTTGAGGAATACCGCGACTGCAAGGCAATGCTGTTCAAGCAGTGCCGGCTCGGCATCGGCAATATCGACGACGAGAATTTCGATGAGATCTTCAAGGACGCGACCTGTGATGTGATCACATTCGGTCTTTCGGAAAAGGCTGACCTTCGCGCATCGAATGAACAGCTTGTTCACCGCGATGACTATCTCGGGATCCGCTATGATCTGTCAGGTCTGATCAATATGAGTGTCGACGTTGACATGCCCGGCGATTTCTCAGTCTACAATTCGATGGCTGCGATCGCGGTCGGACTTCAGTTCGGCGCGGGCGAGGAAGTCATCAGAAAGACGATGGCCGACCTTCATGTCCGCGGACGCGTACAGCGCGTCGAGACAGGCCGTGACTGCACGGTCCTGGTCGACTATGCGCACAATGCGATGGCGCTTGAGAGCCTTCTGGTCACACTTCGCAAATATGATCCGAAGCGCCTCGTCTGCATCTTCGGGTGCGGAGGCAACCGCGACAGAGCGCGGCGCTTTGAGATGGGAGAGGTATCCGGAAACCGCGCCGACCTGTCGATCATCACATCGGACAATCCGCGTTTTGAAGAACCGGAGGCGATCATTGAAGATATCAAGACCGGCATCTCAAAGACCGATGGCGAGTATGTGACGATCATCGACCGCTTTGAGGCGGTCAAATACGCGCTTGAACACTATGAGAAGGGCGATGTCATCGTGCTTGCCGGTAAAGGTCACGAGGATTACCAGGAGATCAGAGGCGTCAAGCATCACATGGATGATGTCGAACTCGTCGAAAAGGCAGGGAGAGAACTGCAGTGACAGATCCTGTTGCACAGATCATTGTCGATATCACACACAATAAACTCGATCAGGTCTACGATTACCGGGTGCCGGAACGCCTCGTCGACGAGGTAAAGGTCGGCTCGCCGGTAATCATTCCGTTCGGGCGCGGCAACCGGGAGATCACCGGTTTTGTTGTCGCGCTCACAGACAAGAGCCGTTTTGACAATCTGAAAGAGATCACCGATATTGACCGCAGCGCCCGTTCAGCGGATCAGACACTGATCTCGCTGGCGGCCTGGATCAGGCACGCCTACGGCGGGACGATGAATCAGGCGCTCAAGACGGTCCTGCCGGTCAAACAAAAGGGGACCGGAAAGAAACTGAAGACGGTCCGGCTCGCGATCGATACAAGGAAAGCGCGTGAAATGCTGGCGCAGATGATCGACTCCAGGCAGAGCGCGCGGGCGAGGGCACTCGCGGCTCTGATCGAGACCCCGGTGATCGACTATGCGCTGCTGACCGAAAAAGTCCATGTCAGCCGCGCTGTAGTCAGGGCGCTGGAAGAACGCGGGATCGCTGTCGTCGACGAGGATGCCAGATACCGCGACCCGCTTGCCGGAAAGGCGGACGGAGAAGACAATCCGTACGCGCGCCGGCAGAAGATCTATGAGAATACGCCCGAGCAGCAGGAAGTGCTCGCGGCATTTGACAGACATATCATGCAGAAGGACAGGCGCCCGATCCTGATCTACGGCGTGACCGGAAGCGGAAAGACTCAGGTCTATGTTGAAATGATCCGCCGGACAGTCGATGCCGGGAAGCAGGCGATCGTTCTGATCCCGGAGATCGCGCTGACCTATCAGGTCGTCTCCTATTTCTACGGATTATTCGGCGGGCGTGTCTCGATCCTGCATTCGAGGCTCAGTACGTCGGAGCGCGCCGATCAGATGCAGCGCGCGAGAGACGGTCAGATCGATGTGATGATCGGCCCGCGAAGCGCGCTGTTTTCCCCATTCGAAAAACTTGGTCTGATCATTATCGACGAAGAACATGAACCTGCCTACAAGAGCGGGCAGGTGCCGCATTACCATGCGCGCGAGACCGCGGAGAAGCTTGCGGAGCTGACAGGCGCGCAGCTTGTGATCGGCTCGGCGACACCGTCGCTCGAGGCGTTTTACAGGGCGCGGACCGGAGATTATGATCTTCAGCTGATGCAGAAGCGCGTCGAGAACAGGCCGCTGCCGACCGTCACGGTGCTCGATCTCGGACGTGAGCGGAAGCGAGGCAATAAATCGCTGATCAGCGATTATCTGCGCGATGCGATCCAAGCCAGGATCGACCGCGGCGAGCAGGTGATCCTGTTTTTAAACCGCCGCGGATGGTCAGGCTTTGTGACATGCCGCGACTGCGGCCATGTCGTCAAGTGTCCGCACTGCGATGTCGCGCTGTCGGTACACAAAGGCGGGAAAATGATCTGCCATTACTGCGGATACGAGACAGAAGAGTATCACACATGTCCCGAGTGCGGATCAAACCATATCGGCGGCGTTGCGATCGGCACGCAGCAGATCGAAGATGAACTGAAGATCCTGTTCCCGGATGCCGGGGTCCTGCGGATGGATGCTGACGCTACGCGCGGCAAGGAAGGACACGGGGAAGTTCTCTCGGCATTTGCCGACGGACATGCGCAGATCCTGATCGGCACCCAGATGATCGTAAAAGGCCACGATTTCCCGCTGGTGACGCTGGTCGGCGTTCTGATGGCCGATATGTCTCTTTACGCCGGCGACTACAGAAGCGGAGAGCGGACATTTGAACTGCTGACACAGGCAGCAGGCAGAGCCGGACGCGGAGACCGGGCCGGAGAAGTCGTGATTCAGACATTTTCACCCGAACACTATGCGATCACACATGCTGCCAACCAGGACTATGACTCATTCTATAAAGATGAGATCGCGTTCCGGACGATCCTCGGTTATCCGCCGGTCTGCCATCTGCTCGCGGTCTGCCTGAGCGGAAAAGACGAGAAACATATCGAAATGGCGGCGGATTATCTGAAGCAGTTTGCGCTGAAGATCACGGCGAAGAGCGACGCGTTCAAAATCATCGGTCCTAGCATTCCGCCGATCGGCAAGATCAAGGATGTTTACAGGCGCATGGTCTATATCAAGAACAAAGATTATGACGAGCTGATCAGGATCAAGGATTACCTTGAACAGTATGTGAAGATCAACAAGGGTTATGATAAAGTGTATGTACAATTTGATTTCGACCCTGTTGAGAGCTAAATGTTCAGTAGACAACGGCATTTTCCGTTCGAGATTGTTAATAAAACAGACAATATTTACAAAATATCGTTAATGTATTTAAATAAATTCAAAAAGTTTTCAGAAAATAGTTGACTTTTTGCTAAATCGATGATACAGTCTAATCAGAAACAGAGATCAACAGCAAAGGAGGTGATTCCGATGGGACGTGAAGATACGCCGGTAATCGTGCGACAAATGTCACACGCATCCCGTCGGGTCAACTGATATTAATAGAGCCGCAGCAGATAAAGATCAAAAGGCGGTAAGGTAAAGACCTAAAAACAGAATCAGTACCAAACGGAATTGTGATATTTGTCATAAGAGAAAGGTGAAAACCAAAACGAGCCGATTTACGCAGAAGGACGGATAATCGTGAGTAACGTAAGATGGCTCAGAGGAGGGAAAACACCATTGTACAATTAAATAGTTCCAAATGAAGTAACTGATCCCGGCTGTGTCAAACGCACAGCCGGGTTTTTTGTGTTCGATAAGTCTGCGATGCGTGAAATACTTGCCTACTGAATGGAGAGTCGGTATACTGATTTAGAGGTTTAGGGAACAAAGACAGGAGGAAACTATGCCGGCTTTTAAAGAAATGAAGAAGTCCGCGAGACGATCGCTGAAAAAACACTATGTTCTGTTTGTGGCGATGCTGATCATCATTACATTTGTCTGTGAGGGGCGGTCTGTGATGACATCGGTGACCCACTTTTTCGATTCGCAAAGTGTGAACACGTCGAAGGTCAATTCCAAATCATTCACCAATAAAGTGGAACCGATGACGACAAATACGGTCATGAACCTGCTGGCCTCCAACCAGACTGATAAGGCTGCCGAGGTCGCACAGGAGGCAAAGGACGAGAACAAAAACAAAGTGCCGACATACGGAATGGGAGGTACGAGAGGTATTGCGTCCGGTATAGTCAGTACGATCAGTTCCGGATCGATTCTTGTAACGATCAGCCATGTTTTGACGATCGTGTTCAAAAGCGGATCAGTGGCTAATTTCCTGATCGTCTTTGTGATGATTCTGATATTCATCTGGTTTTTTGTCTTTGTCAGAAATATTGCCGAAGCGGTGCAGGCGCGCGTCTATCTGGAGTCGCGTATATA
>CACYEU010000017.1 GCA_902773445.1 uncultured Lachnospiraceae bacterium
GAAAAATGCGAAAAGTCATGCAGCTCATATTCATCCGAATTGTGACTGTCAGTACATAGTAAGATTCAGTTCATCTGAAGGGGTTGATGGATACGATCCAGAACATTACAAGAAAATTTACTACGACGCGGATCCGAATGGGAACTGGAGAGACAAGCTGAATGCCATTAGAAGGCAACAGTATGCAAACAAGCCTTCAATAGAGTTTGATAGTAAAATTTCAGATTATCAAAAGCAGATAATCAGTAAATTGGCAAGTCAGTACGATACAAGGTTACAAACCGTTACAGTTGGCGCTCATAAGGCGGCGGGTGATACGGATATGACCGGCTCAAGAATGAGGCTGTCTGATAAACATGCGAATACTGCGATACATGAATTTGCTCATACTATTGCAATGGAGAAATCCGACAAACTTGGACTTTCAGATAATAAAGACTTTTGGAAAGAAATCAAAAAGATTAGAAGAGAATATCACAAAGAAGTTGATGACACACGTAGATGGATTAGTTCCTATGAGCATAGTAGTAGAGATGTAGATGAGTTCATGGCAGAAGCATTTGCTCATGCGAAAATGAAGGAAATGGGCATAGAAATTCCGAGTAAATATGGGTCGGATTTCACTTATTCTCGGAAAGTCCTTAGCGTAATTGATAAATATTTCAAGAAGTAAAACTAAATATTGTTGATGATTCAAGCACCTGATTCGGGTGCTTTTTTCATGCCCACGTGAGGCTATCACGGATTTACGCAAAAGCGGAGGTAACTTATGGAAACTGTGAATCAGGACACCCAGCAGGTTCAGGAAGAACCGCGCACATTCACTCAGGAGGAACTCGACAGGATCGTCGGGGAACGGCTCCAGAGAGAGCGTGCCAAGTACGCAGACTTTGAAGCGCTGAAGGAAAAGGCTTCCAAGTTTGACCAGATCGAAGAGCAGTCAAAGTCAGAACTCCAGAAGGTGACCGAGCGAGCGGACGCGCTCCAGAAGGAACTTGACGGAATGAAAAAGGCTGATGCCATTCGGCTGGTTCGCGAATCTGTTGCACAAGAGACCGGCGTGCCGGTGAATCTTCTGCACGGAGAGACAAAAGAAGAGTGCGAAGAGATGGCAAAGGCGATTTTGTCTTATGCCAAGCCGTCCGGATATCCGCAGGTAAGAGACGGCGGAGAGGTTCGGAACACGACCGGAGGATCCACCAGAGAGAAATTCAAGGAGTGGTTTGACTCCAACATCAATCATTAACAGGAGGCTAATTATGGCTGATATCAACAGAACTACTAATTCGATGGCACTGCCGAGCGACATCTCCAACGAGATCATGCAGAAAACTCAGGAATCGTCCGCGATCATGAGACTGGCTCATCACATCGCGCTCCCGGGCCGTGGAGTAACGATCCCGGTCATCACTGGCGATCCGACAGCAGCATGGGTTGCTGAGACTGCGGCGAAGCCGGTTTCCAACGGCACTCCCGGAACGAAGCTGATGCAGGCGTTCAAGATCGCCGTCATCGAGACCTTCTCCAAGGAATTCGTTCGCGACATCCCGGCGCTGTATGACGCGCTTGTTCAGAGACTGCCCGGCGCTCTTGCTGGCGTGTTCGACAGCACGATCATCGGTGCAACTCAGGCACCGAGCGCAACCAACTTCGACACCTTTGCGTCCTGCACGGCTCAGTCGATCCTGAACGCGAACAACGGCACCTATCTCGGACTCGTTGCGGCTGATGCTGACATCGCGGCTCATGGCGGCGTCATGAACGGTCTTGCTCTTGGCGCACAGGCTCGCGCCCTGCTGCTCACCGCGACCGATACGACCAACAGACCGCTGTTCCTGGCTTCCGCGAATGACGGTGTCGTGGACAAGGTTCTCGGCGTTCCGACCTACTTCAACAAGAACCTGTACAAGGCTGGCGCTTCCTCTGGATCCGTTCCGGCGATTGTCGGTATTGCCGGCGACTGGTCTCAGGCGATGTACGGCACTGTTGCCGGCGTTGAGATCGCTGTGACCGATACGGCTACACTGACCAGCGGAAACACCACCATCAACCTGTGGCAGCAGAACATGATCGCAGTGAGAGCAGAGATTGAGGTCGGATTCCGCGCTGACACCTCTTGCTTCAACCTTCTGACCGGAGCGATCCCGTCCTGATGAAGTTTGTCCACTTCATTAATGCTTACGGCGGCGACATGTGGGTCGCGGAAGATCGCGTAGAAGAATACAAGGCGGCAGGCCATAAACTTGCCGCCGCTGATGCGGTCAAGCCCACAGAAGACGAAGAACCGAAGCCGAAGCAGAGACGCAAGACGACAAAGAAGTGAGGTGATCCGGATGGTGTACGCAACTGTTGAACAGGTTGCAGACGGCTTCCGCCCACTGACCGCCGACGAAGAGGCGGTTTGCCAGACACTGCTTGAAGAAGCGGCGGTGCTGATTGACGCATACAACGATCAGGCGGCACTGGAGGCCAAGCAGGTCGTGTCGTGCAGAGTCGTTCGCAGGGCGCTTGCGGTTGGATCCGCATCCGTGCCGATGGGAGCGACGCAGGGCACCATGACGGCAGGTCCTTATTCGCAGTCGTGGACGATGAGCGGCGGAAGCACCGGTGAGCTCTATATCGGACGCACCGAGAAGAAGCTGCTCGGAGTGAGCGACCAGATCGGCTGCAGTAACCCTCTGGAGGTGATCGCATGATTCAGGGAATCACGGTCACGCTCATGGAGCGGACACAGTCGGGTGTCGATGGGTTCAACCGCCCAGTGTACACGACGCAGGCGACGGAAGTCGACAACATCCTTGTGTACCCGGCGACATCGGAAGATGTCATCGGCGAGATGAACCTGAGCGGCAAACATCTCGAGTATTACCTATGTGTTCCGAAGGGCGATGCCCACACATGGACAGACCAGAAGGTGAACTTCTTCAGTGTTGACTGGCATGTCTACTCGTTGCCGGAAGAATGGATTGACGCGAACAACCCGTCCATCTGGAACAGGCGGTTCAAGTGTGAGAGGTACAACAAATGATCGAGGAAGTAATTCTTAATCATCTCAGTGCCGCGCTTGATGTGCCTGTTTACATGGAGATGCCGGAAGACTGCGATGATTCCTTCGTGGTGATCGAGAAGACCGGGAGCACGTCTGTAAACCGAATCACAAGCGCGACATTTGCCATCCAGAGCTATGGGCCGACGCTCTACGAAGCGGCTACGCTGAATGAATCAGTGAAGACCGCGATGGAGGCGATGATCGAGCGCAATGACATCTCAAGAGTCGGCCTGAACTCAGATTACAATTACACGGACACGGCTATGAAGCAGTATCGCTACCAGGCTGTGTTCGTGATTGTTTACTACTAATGGAGGTAAGCAAAAATGGCTAATACAGCTACTAATGTAACCGCCGGAAAGCCTAAGGTAGGCGGCGCCATCTATCGCGCTCCGATCGGAACGACCCTTCCGACCGATGCGACCACCGCGCTGGGCACTGCGTTTGTCTGCCTCGGATATGTTTCCGAAGACGGTCTGACCAACGACAACAGCCCGGAGTCCGAAGACATTAAGGCATGGGGCGGTGATACCGTTCTGACCGTTCAGACGTCCAAGGAAGACACGTTCGGATTCACCCTGATCGAGGCGCTGAACGTTGAAGTCCTGAAGACCATCTACGGCGATGACAATGTCACCGGAACGCTGTCGACCGGAATCACCGTGACGGCAAACACCAAAGAACTCGATGAGTATGTGTGGGCGATCGACATGGTGCTCCGTGATGGCGCACTGAAGAGGATCGTGATCCCGGACGGCAAGGTCTCCGAAGTCGGAACTATCACTTATGCGGATGGCGACGCTGTCGGTTATGAGACCACGCTCGGCACCTCTCCGGATGCTTCCGGTAATACTCATTACGAGTACATCATCAAGAGCTGATCACAATCAATGGAGGATTAAGCATGGCAAAGGTGAAAGGAATCACATCTTCAGGATACGAGTTTTCGGTTGACGCCGAAGTCTTCAAGGACTGGCGTTTCCTGAAGGCAATCAGGAAGGCGAACGCAGACGGCGAAGAGGCATTCGAAGCCAGCCTGGACATGGTAGCTATCCTGTTCAACGATCAGAAGGAAGAAGAGCGCTTTTACGATTAT
Organism: uncultured Lachnospiraceae bacterium; assembly: GCA_902773445.1. Taxonomy (GTDB): domain Bacteria; phylum Bacillota; class Clostridia; order Lachnospirales; family Lachnospiraceae; genus RUG842. The sequence goes on from CACYEU010000017.1 coordinate 4,146, forward strand.
CTCGCCGAGAAGAACGGCGGCAGAGTCCCTGTGGACGTTGTCGGCAAAGAGGTCGGTGAGATCATGAAGATCGTTCAGGAAAAATCGAAAGCGGCAAAAAACTGATCGTCCTCTCAGCCATGCTTAATCTCGATGAAGACGCATTGGTCTGCGATCTTGCCGAGACATACGGAATATTCGATTTCGAGTCGCTGCCTGTCCAAACGGTGGCGACTCTTTCGATTGGTTTGAGAGGGAATTCAAGAATCAAACTGAAGGCAGCAGGCACCAAACTCAGCATGACTGATACGTTGCTTGCGACTGTAGCGGATTATATGGCGCTGCTCGTGTGGATGAAGACGAAGGACGGACAACACGGTCGGAACCGTCCGAAGTCGATTCGCGATGCGCTTGAGAATGGCAACAAGAAAGACAATGACATCATCGGGTTCGACTCTCCGGAAGAGTTTGAGGCGATGCGCAAGTCGTTGTTGGAAGAGGTGACACATGGCTGATACATCAATCGGAAAAGCCTATGTCCAAATTGTACCGAAAGCCGAAGGCATATCAGGCCAGATAGAAGACATTATCAGTCCTGCTGCCGAAGAGAGCGGTGAGAAGGGCGGCGCGTCGCTCGGCAAATCACTCCTGAAGGGGCTTGCGGCTGCTGGCATCGCAGCAGGGGTCACTAAACTGTTTTCGGATGCCGTTGGAGAAGGTGC
>CACYEU010000018.1 GCA_902773445.1 uncultured Lachnospiraceae bacterium
GTCAAGATCCTTTCAACTGACCAGGGAGCATTTGACACAAGGCGCGAAGTCGCGCATATGTTCGGATGGGACGATACTCCCGAGCGGGTCGTTGTCGAGAATCAGCTGATCGGCGGAGGATTCGGCGGCAAGGAAGATGTGACAACACAGCATATTTCCGCGCTCGCCGCGATGAAGTTCCAACGGCCGGTCAAAGTAAAACTGAGCCGCAATGAATCACTGCGCGTCCATCCGAAACGGCACGCGATGGAAGGCCGGTTCACAGTGGGCTGTGATGAGAACGGTATCATTACCGGACTCGACTGCGAGATCAATTTCGACACCGGAGCATACGCGAGTCTCTGCGGCCCCGTACTCGAGCGCGCGTGTACGCACAGTGTCGGACCTTATGTCTATCAGAATACTGATATCCGCGGCTACGGCTATTATACAAACAACCCCCCGGCAGGAGCGTTCCGCGGGTTCGGCGTATGCCAGAGCCAGTTTGCATTTGAATCACTGTTAAATGTTCTGGCCAAAAAGGTCGGCATCACCCCGTGGGAGATCAGGTTCAGAAATGCTGTTGAGCCGGGCAAGGAGCTTCCGAACGGTCAGATCGCTGACAAATCGACAGCGCTCAAAGAGACGCTGATGGCAGTCAAACCATTCTATGATCAGGCGCCGGCAGACAGCGTCGGCATTGCCTGCTCAATGAAGAATGCGGGAGTCGGCGTCGGTCTTCCGGACAAGGGAAGAGCAAAACTCGTCGTTGAAGACGGCTTTGTGTATATCTATATCGCGGCGTCGGATCTCGGACAGGGATGCCAGACCGTCTTCTGCCAGGAAGTCGCGCAGATGACAAATCTGCCGATCAACAAGATCAGGATCGCCATTGCGAGCACCGAGAATTCACCTGATTCAGGAACCACATCAGGCTCCAGGCAGACGCTCGTAACCGGCGAGGCGATCCGATGCGCGGCTATCAAGCTGAAGGCCGCAATGGTCGATGCCCGTGTGACGAGAAAGAATCTGGATGAGATGAACGGGCATGTGGTTACCTATGAATACTATGAGCCGACTGATCCGCTCGGTTCCGACAAGCCTCATCCGAAGAGCCATATCGCTTACGGATACGCGACCAATGTCGCGGTGCTCGACGAGGAGGGCCGCGTGACTGACATTTACGCAGCGTTTGACGCGGGCCGCGTGACTAATCCGCTCTCGATGTCAGGTCAGATCGAAGGCGGCGTTCTGATGAGCATGGGATATGCGCTGACAGAAAAGTGGCCTCTTGAGGATTGCGTGCCGAAGGCAAAATACGGAACGCTCGGACTTTTGAGAGCGACGGATATCGCGGATATCCACGCGATCCATGTCGAAAAGAACGAGCTGCTGGAGACAGCGTACGGCTCGAAAGGGGTCGGGGAGATCACGAGCATTCCGGGCGCACCGGCGATCGCCGGGGCATATTATGCGAGGGACGGCGTGCTCAGAACGAAGCTGCCGATGGAAGATACATATTATAATAAGAAAAAGAAGAAATGAAAAAGAGACAGCAATAAAGGATCACCTCAGACAGAGGTGATCCTTTTTTTGTCAGTTATTCGTATAGGTCATGTGCATATAGTCTTTCTTTTCGGTCCAGTCGCCTCCCCATGAGAATCCGTATTTCTTCCAGATGTTGACGACTTTCTGATTGATCGAGTACGGATTTGTGCTTGGGTTATAGGCGCTCTTGCCGATCTGAGAGAGTGTGACCAGAGGATTTGCTTTCCAGTTGATATCGATCACGCAGCCGTAACTGTGATGTGACTGCAGCGGAAGCGTTGTCATCTTGCGCCAGTTGTAGGAACCGGTGTCTGCTTTTCTGACTTTGAATCCGATATTGTACATATCGTTAAATGCCGACTTGACCGGATTCACCAGCTTTTTATGGATCGGAAGTGTAATCGTTCCCTTTCCGCCTGTGGCCGTGCGGACAGGAAGCGTCACGTTGACCAGGTATTTGCGCATCGCGGCATCGCTCGTCGGCGGTCCCGACGGAAACAGGTAACCGAGCTTGCTTTTTGCGTAGGTGTCACAGACAACGATATTCGAAGATCGTCCGTAGATCGTTTCGCTGCCTGATATATTATAAGTACAAACCTTGTAATAGCCGACCGACCCGCGGCTTTCGGAAACGATCGCGCGGAGATTGTTCACGCCTTTATTTGTCGCGACGCGGGTGTATTTTCCGGTCTTCGAACGGCTTCGGTACAGACAATAGCCTTCAGCGCCGGGTACCGCTGTCCAGCGGACGGAGATCTGGCTGCCCGAGACCCAGTCGGCACATTTAAGTGAAGGCACCTGCGTGAGTGCTGCGTTCTCGATAAAATAGCATTTCTTCTGATATAATACCGCGGTCCATTTACTGTTGTTCCAGATGCGGCCGACCTGTGTGCCGCGGGTGACAACGACTTTGACATTGTTGCCTGTCCGCGGATATTCGCGCAGATATGCCTTGGCCCATTTGATATAGCGGTAGGACGGGACATATTTGCCGGTCAGCTTCTGATTGTTGGACATTGTGATCGTGACAGTTGATCCGCTGACAGATACACGGTTGGCTGCCTCAGCTTTTATCGGTATCAAAATGATCGACAATGCCAGAATGATGGCGACCCCTTTTTTTAACATAGCATTCCTCCTGTAAACAATATAACACAGACAATGGACGAATGCACTGAATCGTGCTATGATATGAGCACTCAGAAATAAGGAGGAATCATTATGTCAGATTATATTATCAGCTGCTGCTCAACGGCAGACCTGTCAAAAGAACACTTCGACAGCAGGGATATCAGATATCTTTGCTTCCACTATGAACTGGACGGAAAGGAGATGCTGGACGACCTCGGACAGACGATGCCGTTTGACAAGTTCTATCAGGCGATGGTCGACGGTGCCATGACAAAGACATCGCAGCCGAGCCCGGAACAGTATGTCGAGCATTTCAAACCGCTTCTCGATGAAGGAAAGGACATTCTTCATATTACATTGTCTTCGGGACTCAGCGGCGCGATCAACTCAGCAAACCTCGCGAAGCAGATGCTTGAGGATGATTATCCGGACCGCAAGATCTATGTCGTGGATTCACTCGGAGCCTCTTCCGGCTATGGTCTGATCATGGAGACGCTCGCCGATCTGCGCGACGGCGGTATGGGTATCGATGAACTGCGCGACTGGATCGAAGAGCACAAGCTTGAGATGCACCACTGGTTCTTCTCGACAGACCTTACCTTCTATATCAGAGGAGGCCGTATTTCAAAGACCGCCGGAATCATCGGCGGCATGCTCAACATTTGTCCTCTGTTAAATATGGACAACCTCGGCAGACTGGTCCCGCGTTTTAAGATCCGCGGCAAGAAGAAGGTCATCGCTGAGATTGCCAAGAAGATGGAAGAGTGTGCTCAGGACGGAAATGATTATTCGGGTAAATGCTTTATCTCGATGTCTGCCTGCCTTGACGATGCCAGGGCGGTTGCTGATCTTGTCGAACAGAAATTCCCGAAACTGAACGGGAAGGTCGTGATCAACAATATCGGAACGACGATCGGAAGCCATACCGGTCCCGGAACGGTCGCGCTGTTCTTCTGGGGAAAGAAGCGCGTCGATTAACGTCAGCCGCGTCAATATGTTACAAAAAAAGTGGTCCGCCATATACCGCACAGGGTATCGCGGACCGCTTTTATGTCTGTCTGCGGCGCGCCGGCCGGGCAGTCAATATTTATGGTCCGGGAGGTGTTTTGACCACAAGATGCAGACCCGAAAAACGGCGTCAAAAAAATCACAAAAAAACCTAAAAAAAGTGGTTGACACAGACCCAGTCGCGGTGTTAATATATACAAGCTGACCCCGCGGGGGTCGGTGCGCAGCTTGACAACAGAACAATAGACAACAACCCTGAAGATTCACGA
>CACYEU010000019.1 GCA_902773445.1 uncultured Lachnospiraceae bacterium
CGGGAATGTGTAGGCCGCGTAGCTCGGGAAGAACGGGAGCTTCAGATACTGAAGGAATTTGATCGTCGCGAAGACGAACAGGATCGTAGCGACGATCCAGAGGACCTTCAGGAGCGCCAGATTTTTCGGCATAACTGACTGGATATAGCCGGCGATGCACAGGCTGGTCGGCGCTGTGTAAATGCAGATCAGCGGCTTCGCAGGATTCGGAGCATCCGGATATTTCACATAGCGGACGGTCACGAGGATCAGAAGAATGATCAGTGTGACCAGGCCGAACCAGAATGTCGCGGCACCGATGCCCTCTGCCTTAAATGCCGGAGCAGTCATTGCTGCCATTGCGATTCCGACATAGACGATGAAATAGCTGGCAAAGACTTTCGGCATCTCAAGCTTAAAGATGAATTTGACCGTGAAATAAATGATCAGCACGATATGCAGGATCAGCGCGATATACCAGATCGCTGTCGACACGCCCTTAAGCCACGGCTGATAGTAAGTCGCGCACAGCATCAGCGCCATGGGGAATGTGCAGAAGACACTCGCCATGATCGGATTGCCCATGTCATTTTTGAATTTTGTCGGGTTCATGATAACGCTGATGATAAACAGCACCAGCAGGATGGTGGCGATGATACCGCACACCCAGCGCAGCGGTCCGCCGACGGCCGGATTGGCAAGCACAACGCCAAACAGGTTGCCGAGCAGGTTTCCGAGTCCGAAGAGACCAAGGATTACGCCGCAAATCGGAATAGGCATTTTCTTAAACATACTTTATCTCTACTTTCTATGGTTATTAAGCAGTCTGCGGAGCGATGGGTGTCTTCAGATACTCTTCATACGGAAGAACGGTGATCTCGCCGGTGACCGGGATGCCGAGCTCACGGGCAGCCAGCTCAGCGGTCTTCGCTGCGCAGATACCTGTGTAATAAATGCACTGTGCCTTGTGTCCGCCCTTGCTCATATCGAATTCCTTTGTCAGGATGCGGCAGCAGGCCACTTTCTTAGTGTTGTTCTCTCTGAACCAGTCGTGAAGCTCATGTGTGAGAGACAGACATTTGACAGATGCGGGATCCATCGGACCCTTCTGCTCGCTGCGGCCAAAGAGCATGCCGAGCGCCAGAACGCCGCCGTTTAATGCGCCGCAGATGCAGCCTGATTTGCCGACGCCGACTGACATTCCGGATGCCATGCCGATCACCTCTCTCGGTACATCGAGCTCAAAATTGTTGATGATAACGTCCATGACAGCTTCGCAGCAATAAAATCCTTTGCGGAAAGACTCTTCAGCGTCTGCCTGAACCTTCGCCAGATCGATTGATGTAGCTTTGACTTCCATTTCGTACCCTCCTTTAGTTGTTTTTTAAAACATTTCGGTATAATTATTGTATCAGCGGCAACAATCGTGGCATATAAGCAGTTCTCGGATACCTGTCAACTTTTTGTTGGCATAAAAGAACGCTGCTATAGGTTATTTCTATAGCAGCGCTTGATTACTGTTCGTTGATAAAATCAATATAGGCTCTGGCCGCCCGGCTCAGCGGCCGCCCCTTTCGTGTGATCATGTAGAGCGGCCATTTGAGATCCTCCTTGAACGGGATCACATGCAGATTGTCGTAACTGAATTCTCTGTCGACCCTCTCGAGAATAATCGTGTTTGCCTTTTGTTCAGTGCAGAACACCATGCTCCTCATGATGCCTCCGGTCCGCATCAGGACCGACGGCGTCCGCCCGTATTTGTCAAATTCGCGCATCAGGATCCTGGTCGTCGCGAAATTATCCTCGCGCAGAGTCAGCGGTTCATCGCAGATCTCCGCGGCCGAGACGCTTTCACGGTCATAAAATTTACTCCCGCTGTGTGCGACAAAAAGGATCCGCTGTTCATACATTTTGGTCGCATCAAATTCTTCGGGTTCGAGCGTCGATGTAAATCCGATGTCAAGTTCGCCGCGTCCCACAAAATCCTCAACGATCCGATCCGGCAGCTCCATGTATTCGATCTTGTATTCCTGGTGGAGTTCCTGGAACTTCATCGGCAGGTCAGTCGCGAGATTGCTCAGCGCGCCGAATGCATAGCCGAGTCTCAGTCTGCTCTCCTTTTCATCGCGGATCTGCGCGAGCTCCCGGCGGGCATCCTCATAGTGATCGAGCATCTTCGCTGCGTGCAGTTTGAACACTTCACCGTACTCGGTCAGATAGGTTCCGGCACGGCTTCGGACAAACAGCTCTGCCCCGAGTTCCTTTTCGAGTTTATTGATGACACTGCTGAGTCCCTGCGGTGAAATGAACAGCCGCTCGGCAGCGAGATTGATGCTCTCGCTCTCACAGACCGCCATAAAAAATCGTATATCGCGTGTGTTCATTAAAAAGCCTCCCGAAGCTATGATAGCACCCGGGAGGCATTTATTCTAATTGAGAATCGCTATAACTTGCGCGTTACGCTTCGTCTTCCCCTTCGTCCGCCTCAGGTTTGAGCATGTTGATCCGGATCAGCACGTCTTTGCCGTCGAACTGACAGACATAATTGTTCGCCTGCGTCAGGTCAGTCGGCGTCTCAAGAGGCTGCAGCTCGTGATGGCGCGCATAGCCGCGGAAGCGGCGCGGCTCAAGGATCGCCGGTTTGCGCAGGCGGTCTCCTGCCTTCCAATCGTTCTCTTTTGTCTTCCGGCAGGCGGTGTCGTAGAGTTTGATAAATTTGTCGAGCGCGGTATGCAGGTCGATCCGGATATCTTTCCTCTCAACAGTCTCATCGGCGACGATCGCGGCCCGGTCGACCGACGCATGGTTGACCTGATTGCGCAGATTACCGATCGTGTAATAATTGTAGAGCAGTTCGAACAACAGTTCGCGGTCCCGGAGATTCGAGAAGGCTCGCGGGATATCGCCCTGCGGACCATTTAACAGATCGACGCGCAGCTGCGCGTAATCGCGGGCGACCGCGTCAGGTTTCTGCCTGTAGTCCAGCGCGAACCGCCCGTAGAACTTGATGAAATAATGCTCGAGGTCGTTAAATGAATAGCGCATGCGGGCCGGTTCATTCCAGTAGATGACATTGAACGTTCTCATCATTTTCTTGATGTCGCCCTCGTGCTGCGCGTAGTAATAAATGCCGCGGCGGATCATATCCTCCGGAACCTTCGACTCGATGATCGTCAGCGTCTGCTGGTAAAGCCCTTTGCGCAGGCTCCATTTGAGCAGTTCGGGGATCTCAAGGCTGTCGCCGTCGAGCATCTTCCCGTAGTCGGCTTTGATCGCGTTGACAATGATGTCAAGATAGACGCTCCGTCCTTCTTCCGGGCGGCGGATCATTTTACGGATCACATCGATGCCGCAGGCAATCAGGTCGATATTGCAGAGTGTAATGCCCTCGTCGACCATGTCCATGCCGGCAAACAAAAGGTCCGCGTCGGGATCGTCGGTCATCAGCGTCGACCAGTACTGCTTGAGTTCGTTGTCCTTGCCGTAATTCAGGAAAATGTCGATGCCCGAGATCAGCTTCTGGATCTCATAGCTCTTGATGACATCCCAGATCCTGCCGCAGAAGCAGCTTGAATCGTGCTCGGATTTGATCAGTTCATTGACCTGACAGTTGAAGCCGATCCTCTTATTTAACATCAGGAACGTCGAGATCAGCGTATTGCCGTCGACCGCATTGAACCCCTGGATATCCATAAACAGATTGACATCCTCATCCTGGCCTGAGAGCGTTTCGCGGACAATGTCCGTCAGCGGTCCGATATCGATCGCTCCCTGGATCTGAACCGGGAAGAAACGGATCGTCGTGTCCCTGTTTTCGGGGAGCATATGGATCATATAGTACGAATCCATCTGGCTGAAAACCTGGTGCTTGAGCCATTTGCGCTGCTCCGGATTCCAGACCGAAAGGATCTCCCTGTCAAATGCACCGGCCAGCTCTTCATCAGTGCTGAACTTAACAAACAGCTCGCTGAGCCTTGCGTCGGGCACATATCTGTTGCGGAATTCCGAAATCACGGTCATCAGCTCCTGCTGCTCGGCCCCGGGGATCGCCTCGCCGATATCGAGCTGCTCGAAATCGATCTGATCCATGTACTCTTTAAGCCGGTAACAGAGAAATCCGTATTCGCTCATCCCGTCCAGATCTGTGATATTATCGATCGGGACATCCGCGATCACACGCTCGCCGGGCTCGTTGGCTCCGACCGCAGCAGGCGACCCAAGTACAATGATCTCATCGATCTTGTACTTCGACAGAATATATTTGATACCGGCCTCCGCGACAGAAATACCGGTCGTGCAGGTAATATTTCCGTCAGCGCCCTCCTTCGCGAAATACAAAATATCGAGGCGGTCCTTCGTCTCGCTGACCGTCGTCAGAAAAATGTTCTTAGTCTTATTCATCCGGATGACCCTCCGTAGCTATATTAAAGTTTTGATTCTTCTTCATGAAAAAGTACAACATCAGCGACTGCATTGTCTGTGACGCGAACATTGAGATCCACACACCTGTAAGGCCCATATGGAACACCAGGACAAACAGCGCGACGAGGCCGAGATTGACGGCCGAGTAGCCTGCAACGCTCGCGATCATCACTTCCCGCATCGCTCCGACGCCCTGCAGACAGCCGTTCAGAACAAACTTCATAGTCTGAACGATCGTCACGGCGCCGATAAACATACAGGACATCACGCCCAGAGCCAGGAACTCGGGATCCTTGTTGAAAAATCCGTAAAATGCTCTTCCGCCGGCGATGATGATCACGCCGAGAACAGCCGCGCAGATCAGACCGAGTTTGACATGCGCATTGCGGTAACGGACAATTTTCCGGCGGTCCTTCTCGCCGTAACTCCTGCCGATCAATGCGACCGCCGAAGTCTGAAGTCC
>CACYEU010000020.1 GCA_902773445.1 uncultured Lachnospiraceae bacterium
CAGTCAGCCTGGAAACCGGCTGCAAAGCGATTCCATGCATAAGAAGTATAACATAAGAACATATGTTTGTAAACGCTGCCGTGTTGGAAATACAGGTTTTTCAAAGGCTTAAAGGCGGCACCGGCAAAATCTTCACCGGATTTACATGGACTGAGGCAGATTGCAATGGTATACTCTAACATGTATAAGTATCCGAGAAGCCACGGAGGAAATCCATGAGATATTCGAGACAGAACAAAATATTAGAGCTTATCACAAAAAACAACGTCGAAACGCAGGAACAGCTGTGTCAGCTGCTCAAAGACGCCGGCTATGATGTGACACAGGCGACCGTATCCCGTGACATCAAAGAACTGCAGCTGATCAAAACGCAGGCTTCTGACGGCAAATACAAGTACACCCAGCTCAGAGGCAACGGCTTTATCAGTGAGCGGTTTGTCAAGATCTTCCGTGAGACCATTACAAAGATCACCCCTGCCGGCAATCTGATTGTCGTCAACACGCTGTCCGGCTGTGCCAGCGCCGCCGGCGAAGCCATTGATTCAGTGGATTTCCCGCATATCGTCGGCAGTATCGCGGGGGATAACACCCTGCTTCTGATCGTTGACAAGGAATCCCATATTCCGGCAGTCATGAAAGCATTTGACGAAATGATGAAATAAGAATCGCCGCATATGCAAAGCGATTCATTGCGACTAGAATTTATTTATTGTAAACAACGGAGAGCACTATGATTTCCCATGTACTGATCAAAGATTACGCGACCATTGACAGCATTGAAGTCGATTTTCACAACGGATTGAATATCATCACCGGTGAAACCGGTGCCGGCAAATCTGTCGTGATCGGCGCCATCAGCCTGGCGCTCGGAGCCCGCGCTGACACATCCTATGTGCGCACCGGCTGTGAAAAGGCTGTCATTCAGATGATTGCAGAAGTCAACAACCGGGATGTCCTCATCACCCGCGAAGTGTATGCCAACGGGAAAAGCATCGCCAAGATCGACGGGGAGATCGTCTCTTTGGGTGAACTGAACAAGCTTGCCAGAAAAATCGCCGACATTCACGGCCAGTATGACAACCAGTACCTGCTTCATACAGCCAACCACATCAAACTCATTGACAGCTATGAAGCCAATCTGATCCGGCAGAGCAAGGACAAAGTGGCCGAACTGTATCAGCAGTATATGGATGTCAGTGCGCGCCTGAAAGAACTTGAAGAAATGACCGTCGACAATGAACGGCGCAAGGATTACATGCAGTTCCAGATCTTCGAGATCAGCGAAGCCAATCTGATCCCCGGCGAAGATGCCAAACTGGAAGACACCATCGTCGAGATGCAGCACCGGGAAGAGATCTATTCCGCACTTGCACTGGCCTACAACAACGCCAGAGAATCGGAGTACAACGCTGCCGACGCCATCATGAATGTCGTGCGCGATGTCAAACAGGCCTCTCACCTCTCCAAGGACGCTGCCATGTTTGAAGACGAGTTCTCGGACATCTACTACCGCTTTGATGATCTTTGCAGCAGACTGCGCGAATCCAGAGACGGCTGCACCATTTCAACCGCGGCGCTGGACGAAGCCAACGACCGCCTCTACCTCATCCGGCAGATGAAAAAGAAATACGGCGATACGATCGAAGCGATCCTGGAACACAAGGAAAACCTCGAGAAAGAACTTCGTCAGCTCCAGTCCCTGGAGAGCGATATCGAGAGCGTTGCGCTGGAAAAGAGAACGGTCGAAAGCCTTCTGGAAGAAGAATCCCTCCGCCTGACCAACCTGCGGCGCACCTCAGCGTCCACGCTGGAGAATAAGATCCAGCAGGAACTGTTCAACCTCAATTTCAGCGACGTTGTCGTTGCCGTGGATTTCAAGGAAAAGAAAGACTACTCCCCGGACGGCCGGGACGATGTGGAATTCCTCATCAGCACCAATAAGGGGGAACGCCTCAAGCCGCTGAGCAAGATTGCTTCCGGTGGTGAGATGAGCAGAATCATGCTCGCTTTTAAGATGATCATTGCTGATTTCGACAACATCCCAACGATGATCTTCGATGAAATCGATGCCGGGATCAGCGGCGAGACCGCTGTTCTGGTCGGCAAGGCCATCAAGCAGCTCGGCGAAACGCGTCAGGTCATCACCATCACCCACCTGCCGCAGATTGCAGCCTACGGCGACCACAACTACCGGATCAGCAAGACCTCGGACGACAGCAATACCTACACCACCATCAGCCAGCTCTCCGACCATGAGAAAGCCGGTGAAGTGGCCCGCCTGATCGCCGGTCTGAACATCTCCGACCTCACGCTGCAGAACGCGATGGAGATGATCGATATGACCAAAATGCGGTAACCCCGGCTGTTGATCATCGGAAAACCGGCTGCAGAAACATAAACATTGAAATTAGCATAAGAAAAGCCCTCATCGATACGATGAGGGCTTCTTTGCGCTTATCTGCAGGAAAGAATCAGATGCTTATTCTTCTTCTGCCGGAGCTTCCTCAGCTGCAGGTTCTTCTGCGGGAGCTTCCTCAGCCGCGGGTTCTTCTGCCGGAGCAGCTTCCTCAGCGGGAGCCTCTTCGACAGGTGCTTCTTCCGCCGGCGCTTCTTCCGCTTCCTTGGCGGCAGCCTTGGCAGCCTTCATGGCTTCTTCTTCCTCAGCGTCCATGGTTTCTTTGATGGACAGGCTGATGCGTCTTCTTTCCTTATCGATCTCAAGGATCTTGGTGTTGACCTTTTCACCAACAGACAGTTCGTCATTGATGTTGGCAACACGCTTGTGGCTGACTTCCGAAATGTGGACCAGACCGTCGAGGCCGGGTTCGAGTTCTACGAAGCAGCCGTATTCCTTGATCTGAACAACTTTACCTTCGACGATGTCGCCGACCGCATAGTTTTCATCGATGACGGACCAGGGTTCCGGAATGGTCTGCTTGAGACCGAGGCTGATCTTGCCTTTTTCAGCGCTCATGCTGAGCACCTTGACCTTGATCTTCTGACCGACGGAGAGGACTTCCTGCGGATGCTTGAGTTTGCCCCAGGAAATCTCGCTGATGTGCAGCAGACCATCGATACCGCCGATGTCAACAAATGCACCGTAATCTGTGAAACGCATGACTGTGCC
>CACYEU010000021.1 GCA_902773445.1 uncultured Lachnospiraceae bacterium
CTTGCGATCCTCGTCCGCGTCATCCTTGAACAGCTGAAAAAGAAAGGCGCGATCAAGCGCCGCTATCAGAACAACTATCTGCTGAACCGCATTTCAGGAGCTTTCTTTGATATTATGATCGTTGCCGGCATCGGGTGCATCGATATCGAAGATATCCGCGGTCTTTTGCTTCCGTTCATCCTGCTGATCGCTGTCGGCGCCGTCGTCACATGGTTCCATCTGACATTTGTCTGCAGACAGGTCTACGGCGATTATTACTATGAGGGCTTGATCTCGATGTACGGCATGCTGACCGGAACGATCAGCTCCGGCGTGCTGCTTCTGCGCGAGATCGATCCCGAATTTAAGACGCCGGCCGTCAACAACCTGATCACGGGCAGCAGCTTCGGCATACTGCTCGGCGCGCCGGTCCTGGTGCTCGTCGGTCTGGCCCCGAAAAGCAACATGATGTGCTTTGTCACGCTCGCGCTTGTGATCATTTACCTGCTGATCCTTGATTTCCTGATCTTTAAGATTGGGAGAAAGAAAAGCTAAAATAAAACCGGGCGCTCAGCCCGGTTTCTTATCGTATCAGCCACCTGTATCCGTATGGTTCCAGCCAGTATTCCATCTGTTCCTCATCACCCGGCACAAATGTGTGGTCCGGATTTGTCAGATCGCGCCATTCGGCGGTCTCGATCGTGGCCCGGCAGTACTCCGGTGAAAAGTTAAACAGCGCCAGCAGCGTATGGCCGTTTTCATCCGCTTCTGAGCTGTCCGCACTGTCATATCCGTATTTTCTGACGATACCGAGGACACGGTTATCGCCGGTCTCCACAACACTCATCTCGGCGTCGGAACGGAACACTTCGTTCGTCTTCCTGATATGGACCAGTCCGGCCAGTCCGCGGAACAGCGCACAGGAAACTGTTCCTGTGACATGCCTCTCTCCGGCCAGATTCCAGTCAAATTTTCCTCTGTGAATATTCCGGCTGTCGGCCGCTTTTTCAGGATCATCGTGATAACTGTAGTCGTTGAGCAAGCCGACCTCATCACCGCTGTACAGGACCGGAATGCCGCGAAGTGTCATCATCAGCGCATGGAGCATCAGATCAGCCCCGATTCCGTTGATCAGCTTACTGTCAGCAACCGCCATGCCGGACTCGAACTGCTCATTTGCCAGTGTTCCGACATCTGTCAGAACTGCCGATTCAAGTGATCCGCCTTCGAACAAAGCAGCCTCGATCCCGCAGAGCGAAGCGGTCGTTCCGCAGAGACGCGCATCCCTCAGGGCCTCGAAGTCATTGTAGAGTTCTCCTCGCGACGGGCTGCCGGGCCATTTGCCGGTAAACCAGTCGTTAAGATACTTCTTGTGCGGAGCCTCGCCAATGCCGAACCATCCGAGGAATCCGTAGTCGAGTCCCCAGCCGATGTCATCGTGACAGCGAAGATAGTTCTGGAACAGACATTCGGACGGGAGTGCTTCGATCTGTTCGATCTGGTGTTTGAGCAGCCTGACATCCCGGGTCGCGACAGTGTGCCAGATCGTGCACATCGTTGTCACGTTATAGAGCATATCGCATTCGGGGCGCTCGGCTGTGCCGAAATACGGAACGACTTCCTTTGGTTCCATCACGACTTCGCCGAGCAGCATCACGCTCGGGCAGACAATACGGCAGGCCAGATTCATCATGCGGGTCAGTGTGTGGACTTCCGGAAGATTGCGGCAGTTCGTGCCGAGTGTCTTCCATATGTACGGAACTGCATCCAGCCGGATCACATCGACGCCCTTGTTCGCAAGATAGAGCAGATTGTCTGTCATATCGTTAAAGACGATCGGATTGGCGTAATTGAGATCCCACTGGAACGGATAAAATGTCGTCATCACGATCTTGCCGCAGTCGCCGAACCATGTGAAATTGCCCGGCGCGGTCAGCGGAAAGACTTCGGGCATCGTCTGTTGAAACTGATCCGGAATCGTCCAGTCATCGTAAAAGAAATACCGGCTCTGCGCGACCGGATCACCGGCGCGCGCGGCTTTTGCCCAGGCATGCTCGTCGCTTGTGTGATTCATGACGAAATCGAGACAGACCATGATGCCCCTGCGGTGGCATGCCGCCGTCAGGTCCTCCAGGTCATCCATCGTTCCGAGATCGGGCCTGACTTTGCGGAAATCCGAGACCGCATAGCCGCCGTCGCTCTTTCCCTCAGGCGAATCCAGAAGCGGCATCAGATGCAGATAGTTGACACCGCATTCGATCAGATAAGGCAGCTGAGTCGTCACACCGTTCAGATCGCCCGCGAAATTTTCAGTATAGAGCATCATACCAAGCATTTTCTGGGAATGCTTGCGGTCAGGATGCTCGATCCCATTCAGATCGCGTCTTCGAAGCGACGGCTTTCTGGCATGATATGCATTTTTCAGCATTCTCAGAAAATAGTCGAACGCCTGCTCATCGTGATAGAGCCCGAGATACAGTTCCCGCAGCTCATCGATGTGCGCCTCCAGTCTTGTCTGAAAATGACTTACTCTTCCCGCCATAAATAATCCTTCGTTTCAACTCAGGCGTTGTTGTTCAGTCCAGTTCCCCCGCATACGGCATCGCCGGGATCGCGCCATGGCGTGAGCAGGTCAGCGCTGCCGCCTTGTTGGCATAGGTCACCATACCGCGCAGTTCATCGAGGTCAATATCGTCAGGCCGGCAGTCTTTCGCTGCGATCTGTGCGAGCATCGCGCCGAGGAACGTGTCTCCGGCTCCGTTCGTATCGGCGACCGTGACTTTGACTCCCGGGAAATGCTCTGTATAATCTCCGCGGCGCAGATAGACGCCGTCGGCTCCGAGCGTCACCATGACCAGCGCCGGACCGTAGTCGGCAAGGATCCTGCTTCCTTCTTCGAAATCGTCGGTCCCGGTCAGCATCACCATTTCCTCATCGGATACTTTTAGAATATCGGCGAACGGAAGAAGGACTTTCATCATCTTGACCGCGCGCTCTTCACTGTCCCAGAGCGCCGCCCGGTAGTTCGGGTCGTAGCTGATCAGCACGCCTTTGCCCGCCGCAATATGCACAGCCGCCTCACAGGCTTCACGCGACGGTTCAGTCGTCATTGAAAGGGATCCGATATGGAGGATCTTCGGAAGTTCTCCGTTCTCTCCCTCGATCGCGCCGACGGCTTCACCGATCGTCAGCTGCGTGTCGGCACCGGGTGTCCTGTAAAACGCAAAATCACGTTCTCCGTTCGCGTCGACCGAGACAAGTGCCATCGTTGTCGGAATCTCGCTGCAGGTAAACAGTCCCGACACATCGACCCCTTCATCCTCGAGAACTTTCGCGAGGAATCTGCCGAATGCATCGTCACCGACTTTTCCGATAAACCCTGCGCCGGCTCCGAGCCTTGCCGCCGCGACTGCGACATTTGCCGGGGCACCGCCCGGATAGGCCGTGAATTCCCCGTTTCCGAGCTCGTCGGTTCCTTTTTGTGTCATGTCGATCAGTAACTCGCCAAGAGTCAAAATGTCTTTCATTACTGCTCTCCTTTTTCTTTTGAAATTGTATATTTAATGATGTCCATCACCGCTTTGCCTTCAGCGCGAAACGCGATATCCTGCGCTGCAGGGTCTGTGAAAAATGTCGCGGACATCACCTGTTCTCCACCGTTGATAAATATTTCGACGCTCCATCTGTCGATCAGGATCCGCAGGCTGATCCTGCCGTCCCGTTCCCTGACTCTCGTCGTTCTGACTGCAGTCATTGCCACGCTCTGACCCGATTTTCTTCTGTCGATCGTCAGTGTCGACCATTTCGGATCATACCTGAGTTCAGTAAACAATGCCCTGCTGCCGGCCTCTTCAGCCTCGGCCGGTCCTGCCTCCGCAAATCTGATCATAAAACCTTCGCACCCGGACGCGTCGATATCGATCTGCAGATCGACCTGTCTGCCGTCGATGCCGGGGATCTGATTCCACTCGTCCCCAATCGTTAATGAGCTGCCAGTAATCATATTTTTCCGGTATGTCTCAAGTTCCCTGACCGGCCACTGATGAAGTCTGCCGTCGCTGATGCTCAGTTCACGCGGAACCGTCATTTGACCGAATATATTGTACTTGTCATCGTCATGCAGATTTGATGTGTGCGGATCCTGCATCCAGCCGATCATC
>CACYEU010000022.1 GCA_902773445.1 uncultured Lachnospiraceae bacterium
ATATGAGAACGGCGATGTGGTCGAGTCGATGGGCGGCGGCATCTGCCAGATCTCGACGACACTTTACAACGCGGTTCTGTATGCTGAACTTGAGGTAACGCAGCGCCAGCCGCACTCGATGCGCGTCGGTTATGTCAAGGCAGGCCGCGACGCGGCGATTGCCGATGATGTCAAAGACTTTAAGTTCAAGAACAATACCGATCATCCGGTCTATATCTACGGACACGCTGAGAAGGAATCGCTGACATTCTCGATTTACGGAACCGAGACGAGGCCGAAAAACCGCGAGATCAGGATCGATGCTCAGACGGTCAAGACAACCGGCGAGATCAAGACCAGATATGTGGCGTCGACCGATGCGCTCGGCACGATGTATATTTCAAAGAACGGAGCCATGGGTCTGACCGCGAAGCTGGTCAAGACTGTGATCGTCGACGGCGTTGAGCAGGAAAAAGAAGAGCTCAACACAACGGTCTACAATCCGGCCGATACGATCATCAGCGTCGGAACTTCTTCGTCAAATGCAGCGGCGGTCTCCCTGGTCGCCAACGCGATCGCGACGCAGAATGACGCGGCGATCAAGTCAGCGATCGCCAAAGCCAGGTCGCTGCAGTGACCGGATACCGGATCATCCTGGCCGGGAAGGCGGCAGCAGGCCTGACGTCCCGTCTGTTAAATGATAAAGGCGAAGCGCTTACGGCGCGTTTTCCGAAGCATTTTCTGGAGCAGACGGTCAAAAAGGCTGAGGCGGCAGGCGATGCCGGGGCAATCATAGCAATCGCCGGTGAGCAGCCCGGAGTTGTCATTGAACCGGTCGGCGCTGACGGTGTACTCGGCGC
The DNA here is from genome assembly GCA_902773445.1 of uncultured Lachnospiraceae bacterium. Classification (GTDB taxonomy): domain Bacteria; phylum Bacillota; class Clostridia; order Lachnospirales; family Lachnospiraceae; genus RUG842. The sequence goes on from CACYEU010000022.1 coordinate 840, forward strand.
GCTTTGGAGGCTCGGAGAGAAGACCGGGTGCGGCCTGATGACAGATTATGACGCGATACCGATCGAGCAGGAGTTTATCGAGATCTGCAATTTCGCCGATGCCGATCCGTACACCGGCGACGATGAAGGCAGTGTGCTGGCCGCAGCGGATGAGGATATTACCGGCAGGATCGTCAGCCGGCTTCATGAACAGGGGTTTGACGCCGGCGAGATCGGCGTTTTGACAAATGAATGCGCACGCGTGATCATGCGCGGAGACAAGCGCGTATTTATCAACCAACCGAGGCGATAATCAATAAGAATATGTACCGAGGAGGAGATCATGAGACAGAAAATTTTAAAATTAATTGAGCGGAATTCCCGCATTGATATGAAGGAACTTGCGGAAAAAGCGGGCGTCAATGAGGCAGCCGTCGTCAACGAACTCGCAGCGATGGAAAGCGAAGGCATTATCTGCGGATATCACACGATCATCGACTGGGATAAAGTCGAAAACGACGAAGTCACCGCCCTGATCGAAGTGCGTGTGACGCCTCAGAAGGAGCGCGGTTTTGACCGGCTTGCCAAGATGATCTATCAGTTCCCGGAAGTCGACAGCTGTTCACTGATCTCCGGAAGCTTTGATTTTCTTGTCATTCTGAACAGAAGCTCTCTGCGCGAAGCTGCGACATTTGTCAATGAGCAGCTGGCTGTCATGGACGGCGTCATCTCGACAGCGACACATTTCGTGCTGAAAAAATACAAAGATCACGGAACGATCGTGCACGACCGCGACCGTGAAGAAAGGATGCCGGTGACCTTATGAGAGATCCTCTGTCAAGCAAAATCAAAGACGTCAAGCCGTCCGGCATCAGAAAGTTCTTTGATATTGTCACCGAGATGAAGGACGCGATCTCTCTCGGTGTCGGCGAGCCTGATTTCGATACGCCGTGGCGGATCCGCCAGGAAGGTATCAAATCGATCGAAAAGGGACGGACATTTTATACGTCAAATGCCGGATTAAAAGAATTGAAGATCGAGATCTGCAAGTATCTGAAGGACCGCTACGATCTCGACTACGACTATCAGACTGAGACACTGATCACGGTCGGCGGCAGCGAGGCGATCGATATCGCGTTCCGCGCGATGCTCGATGAAGGCGACGAGGTCATCATCCCGCAGCCGAGCTATGTCTCTTATGTACCGTGCTGTGAACTTGCCGACGGCACACCGGTGATCATCAATCTGAAGAATGAAAATGAGTTCAAACTGACGGCCGAAGAGCTCGAGGAAGCGATCACGGACAAAACCAAACTGCTTCTGCTCTCGTTCCCGAACAATCCGACCGGAGCGATCATGACAAAAGAGGAGCTTGCACCGCTTGTCGATGTCATCATCAAGCACGACATTTACGTGATCTCTGATGAGATCTACTCAGAGCTCAGCTACAAGGGCAAGCACTGCTCGATCGCATCGTTCCCGGGGATGAAAGAGCGGACGCTCGTGATCAACGGATTTTCAAAAGGATTCGCGATGACCGGCTGGCGTCTCGGCTATGTCTGCGGACCGAAGATCATTATCGAGCAAATGTTCAAGATCCATCAGTATGCGATCATGTGCGCGCCGACGAACAGCCAGTATGCCGCGACGGTCGGCATGCGCAAATGCATCGGCGAAGTCGAGCAGATGCGCGAGTCGTATGACGAGCGCAGACGGTTCCTGATGAAGGAATTCAAGCGGATCGGACTGTCCTGCTTTGAGCCGTTCGGAGCATTTTATGTGTTCCCGTGCATCAAGGAGTTTGGTATGTCGTCGGAAGATTTCGCGACCAGACTTCTGCAGGAAGAAAAGGTGGCGGTCGTCCCCGGCACGGCGTTCGGCGAGTGCGGGGAAGGCTTCCTGCGCATTTCATATGCCTATTCGATCAATGATCTGCGCGTCGCGATCGGCCGGCTTGAGAACTTCATCAATAAGCTGAGGGCACAGGCGTAAATGTTCAATATCGTTCTGTTGGAGCCTGAGATCCCGGCGAACACCGGGAACATCGGAAGGACATGCCTGGCGGCAGGCGCCGCGCTGCATCTGATCGAGCCGCTCGGATTCAGACTGACTGAACGGATGATCGCGCGGGCCGGCATGGATTACTGGGATCAGGTCGATCTGCACCGGTACCGTGATTATCAGCATTTCACCGAGGAGAACCCGGATGCGGTGATCTACATGCTGACGACCAAGGCCGAGCGCGATTACACAGAAGTCAGCTATCATCCCGGTGATTATCTGATGTTCGGAAAAGAGAGCGCCGGTATTCCTGAGGAACTGCTTGTCGAAAACCGGGCGCGCTGCGTGAGGATCCCGATGGCGCCGGAGATCCGTTCGCTCAACTTGAGCAATGCGGCTGCGATCGTTCTCTACGAGGCATTGCGCCAGAACGGATTTGAGGGGCTGCAGACCGAAGGAAAACTTCACAGATTGTCGTGGGAAAGGAATTGAGACAGCTGTTATGGCAAAAAAGACCGGACAACGCGGAAAAAAGAAAAGCCACGTGATCAGCAACATCATACTGGTCATTGCAATTATTGTCTTTGCAGTGGCGCTGTTTAAGATCATTTCGGGACAGCGCGAATACAAAGTCGGACGCGACGAGTACAAACGTCTGCGCGAAAAAGTCAAGATCGAGGACGACAACAGCGGCGGCGAAAAAGGCAACGGAATCGACTGGAACACACTGAAACAGATGAATCCTGACATTGTCGGATGGATCCGGTTTGAAGAGCCGAAAGTCATCGACTATCCGATCGTTCAGGGCAAAGACAATTACGAATATCTGCACCGCTCATTCAGTGAGAACGCGATCAAGGCCGGCACGATCTTTATGAATTACGCCAATAAGCCGGATTTCAGCGATAGGAATACATTTATCTACGGTCACAACATGAACGACGGATCGATGTTCGCAAGCCTGCGCAATTATGAGGATAAGAGTTTTTGGGAACAGCATAAGTATTTTTATATCCTAACGCCCGATAACAAGACGCACAAATACACGGTCGTCGCGGCCGGGACATATCCGACCGAAGGAAATGCGGCGACGCAGTATAAGTTCTCAGACGACAAGGATTTCAAGAGATTTGTCAACGAGATCAAGGCCGACCGGTACTATGACACCGGCATCGAGATCAAGAAACACGACAAGGTCGTTACGCTCTATACCTGCACCAATATCAGGGACGCCGAGCGGCGGCTTGTCTTCGGAGTCGAAGAAAATCCGGCTCCCTGAAAATGTCGGTAAAATCTGCTTGTCATTTTGCAGGTTTTATGTTATTCTATTAAAACTGTGATAGTTGGAAACTACAATCCTTGCTCGCGGCGCAAGCCCGCGGGCCATCAGACCAGAAGGAGGTGCAAAGCAGCATGAATCAGTATGAGTTATGTGTTGTGATCAGCGCTAAGATCGAAGACGATGCTCGTGCCGAAGTCCTTGAGAAAGTCAAGGGACTGATCGAACGTTCCAACGGAACGATCAGCGACATCGACGACTGGGGTAAGAAGAAGCTCGCATACGAAGTTCAGAAAATGAACGAAGGCTACTATTACTTCATCCACTTCGAAGCTGAGCCGACCGCTCCGCGCGAGATCGAAGACAGAATCCGCATCATGGACAACGTGCTCAGATTCTTATGCGTTTCGAATGAAGAAGCATAACATAAGAAGAACGAGGTAGATTATGAACAAAGTTATCTTAGTAGGCAGGTTAACCAGAAACCCTGAGACCCGTTATTCACAGGGGGAGAACCCGACAGCGATCGCGCGCTATACGCTTGCAGTTGACCGCCGCTTCAGACGCGAGGGACAGCCGGATGCCGATTTCATCCGCTGTGTCGCGTTCGGCAGAGCCGGTGAGTTTGCTGACAAGTATTTTACACAGGGTATGCGCGTTGCGGTTTCCGGCCGCATTCAGACCGGAAGTTATACGAATCGAGACGGGGTGAAGGTTTACACTACGGAAGTCGTCGTCGAGGATCAGGAGTTTGCTCAGAGCAAGAATGAGAACAATGGTCCGATGCCGCAGTCTCACCATGAGCCGGCACCGCGTGCCGAGCAGAGCGCTCCGGCCGCGTCGATTCCGGAAGATGATTTCATGAACATCCCGGAAGGCGTAGACGAGGATCTTCCGTTCAATTAGGAGGAAATTAGATCATGGCATATGAAAGAGGCAGCAGACCGGATTCTTTCAGAAGAAGACCGGGCGGACGCAGAAGAAGAAAAGTATGCGCATTTTGCGGACAGAACGCGCCGAAGATCGATTATAAAGATACAGCGCTTCTGAAGAAGTACATCTCGGAGAGAGGCAAGATCCTTCCGAGACGGATCACAGGAAACTGCGCAAAGCATCAGAGAGCGATCACCGTTGCGATCAAGCGGGCTCGCCACGTCGCGTTGATGCCATATGTTCAGGACTGAGTTTAAGTAATGATGCAAAACGTCACAGCCTATGGCAGTGACGTTTTGTCTTTTTGAGACTTGAAGGAGGCTCGGCGTGGATAAAACCAGAAAACACCGTACGGTATCGCTTGCGGGAAGACTCCTGCTCCTGTTTCTGATCGCGTTTGCGGTCGGAACACTGGCGCTGTATCTTCCGGCATGCAACCTGAAGCCGCTCAAACTGCTTGACGCCATGTTCGTGTCTGTCAGTTCATTGACGGCGACAGGACTGATGAGCGTACCTGCGGCGACTCAATTCAGCATCTTGGGACAGATCATCCTTTTGATCCTGATCCAGATCGGCGGACTGCTGGTGATCATCAGTGTCATTCTGCTGCTCAGGACGCTCGCGACCAGACTGCATGTCCGGGAACGGATGTCCTTAAAGCGCGTGCTGGGGACACAGACACGGATCGGGACCGGAAAGCTGATCAAGAGGATCGTGATCATCACGGCGACCGCCGAATTAGTCGGAACCGCGATCTGCGCATTCGCGTTTATTCCGATCTACGGCGCCGGCAAGGGGCTTTGGTACGGACTGTTCCATGCAGTCTCGGCTTTCTGCAATTCAGGGATCGACCTGATCAGTGATGCCAGCATGGCCGGCGGTGCCAGAGAGAGCGTGTTCGTGACAAATCCGGGCATCAATATCGGACTGTCACTGTTAACGATCGCCGGAGGATTGGGATTCCTGACATGGATCGACCTGACCGACACGACATTCGGATGGAAGCGCGGACACGAGCGCGAGGGACTGACCTGGCGCGGACTGAAGATCACGACACGGATTGTGCTGATCTCGACAGCAAGTCTGCTGTTCTTCGGAACACTGGTCTTTGCAATCGTTGAGTGGAAGAATCCCGACACGATCGGATCGCTTTCGGTCGGCGGAAAACTCGCGGCTTCGTTCTTCGAGTCGGCGACGGCAAGAAGCGGAGGTTTCTATACATTCAGCCAGGCGGCGATGCACGATTCATCGAAACTGTTCGCGTCGCTGTTGATGGTCATCGGAGCCGGACCGGCAGGCACCGGCGGCGGACTCAGGATCACGACAGTCGTTGTAATGATCCTGATCGCTTACGCGGTGATCCGCCGGGAAGGCAGCATCCATACGATGCACAGAAGGATCAGCGCCCGCACGGCGGGCATCGCCGTGACGATCTGCATGGGATTTACGATCCTGCTGTTCATGGGCGTATTTATCATGAGCGAGCTTGAACCGCACGCAATGACCGATCTGATCTTCGAGTGCTCGTCAGCGCTCGGATCCTCGGGTCTTACGACCGGCATCACCGATGAACTCTGCGGGATCAGCAAGGTTATTCTGATGATCCTGATGACCGTCGGACGGATCGGACCGGTGATGATCGCACTGTTACTTGGAACAGACCGCGGCCGGAAAGACAAGACCGGCTCGCTTCCTGAAGATATCGTGATTATTGGCTAATCAACGGAGGATATACAGATGAAGAACAAGAAATTTATCGTCATGGGACTTGGTGGATTCGGCTACGGCCTCGCAAAAGAGCTTGAGTACCTCGGATGTGATGTCGTCGCGATCGACAAGAACGAAGAGCGTGTCGAAGAGCTTTCCGAAGAATTGTCGCAGGTCATCTGTGCCGATATCGGAGACGAGGAAGTTCTCGAGGAGATCCATGCGCGCGATCTCGACGGCGCCATCGTCGCGACTTCAGCCGATCTGGCAGCAGGCACACTGGCTGTGATCAATGCGAAAGAAGCCGGCGTTCCGTATGTGCTGGCCAAGGCACGCAGCGAACAGCACGCGCGTGTGCTCACAAAAGTCGGCGCTGACGCGGTCGTCTATCCTGAGCAGGCGATGGGCCACAGCATCGGAAAATCACTTGCGTCTTCGAATTTTGCTGACTGGGTCGAGCTTTCCCCGGACCACAGCATGATCCTGCAGCCGATCCTTGCGGAGTGGGAAGGCAAGACGCTCGAAGAGCTCAAACTCCGTGAGAAGCTTGGCATCAATGTCGTCGGAGTCGTCGAGGATGACAAGATGAAAATGAATCTCGATCCGACGCATCCGCTTCATAAAGGCGTGACGATGATCCTGATCGGCGCCAATAAAGATCTCGCGAAGGTCAGAAAAAAGTAAGAGACGATGCCTGAACATACAGTCATTACAAGCGCTTCGGCAAAAAAGCTGAAGAATGCCGCCGCACTTCTGAAGAAGAGCCGCCTCCGCCGCGAGAAGCAGTGCTTTGTCGCGGAAGGAAGGCATCTCTTCGATGAGATTGCGCGCGAA
>CACYEU010000023.1 GCA_902773445.1 uncultured Lachnospiraceae bacterium
CGCCATTTGCCGAGGTTTTGATTCTGTTCTACTGCCATCCGTCTATTCCGTACAAAACTATATTCTCATGATCGATCAGATACGGCTTGGTCAGCTCTTCCTGATCGTATTTCTCGCCGTTCAGAATCTTGAACGCGGAAAGCGCTCCATCCTGACCGATCGATATCGGCGATGTCGCGGCTGTGCCGGTCATCAGGGATCCGGCATCAGAGAGAATGGACTTGAAGTTAGGCGACCCTCCGACGCCATAGATGTACGGTCTTGCCTGATCTTTTCCGTCCCTGCCTTCGTTATATGCCGTCACCGCATCGTACGCGCCGAGAGCCATCTGATCACTGCCGCAGAAAATCGAAGTGACATTATGATGCGTATCCAAAAATGACGCGACACTGATATTTGCTTCGCCGCGCGAGCCGTGACAATCCAGTCTTCCTCTGACTTCGAATCCTGCGGAAGCAAGCGACCGCTCAAAACCGCTGACGGCATCAGTCACTGAACGCGAATAATCATTTTCAATGATCAGAATCGTACCGCCGTCCGGCACCCGTCTGATCAGATCGTTTGCGCAGAGCTTTCCGGCCATTTCGCAGTCAGCACCTATAAAGACATCAGCAGAGTCATCAAGTGACAGTTTTGAATCCAGATTGATGACGGGAATTCCTGCTTTCTTCACTGTTTTGACCGCTTCCGTCGCTCCGTCCTCAGAGACGGGCGCGATAAACAGCGCGTCGACCTTTTCGCTGACAAATCCCTCGATATCCTTATTCTGGGTGTCCTGATTCCGTTTGGCGTCTTTTGTTGATAAAAGCGCGCCGTTCTCCTCGACTTCACTGCGCAGTGAAGCCTCAAGAGCGATAAAATACGGATCGCTCATGTCGACACATGAAAAACCGAATGTTAACGGATCTTCATCGCCCCGGTCATTTCCCTGTTGGCTCATCTTGCCGCTGGTCGTGGGTTCTTTTACAGAAGTATCCTTGGAAATCACTTTCTGAACGATCAATGCGGCGATCGCCAGAACGACTGCCAGAATACCGATAATGATCAAACGTTTCTTCATTCGAAACTCCCAAATCAGAATATTGCGGTTAATATGAAATTATAGCATAACCGTAGTTTCAGACGCAAGGATGAATCGACGGTTTCAGACCGCTTTCATCAACAAAACCGGACATTGTTCCTCTCCTGTCCCGGTCATTGATCACGGCTGTCAGGATCAGTCTCTGTTTAGCTCTTGTCATGGCGACATAGAACAGCCTTCTCTCCTCATCTGTTTTTCCGTACGGATGAGGGATCATTCCCTGATTGACGTCCGGGATGATCACAGTATCGAATTCAAGACCTTTTGCGCTGTGAATCGTTAACAGGGCTGCTCGGGTACAGTGATCTTTGGCCTGACTCTCCGCAGACATGTTCAGTTCCCACTCATCCCAGGTACTGCATCCGCGCGCCGCATTCAAGGCGAACGATAACCGGCATTCAGTCTCAGCATATTCAGATTCCTCAGGATCAAATTCTTTCAGAAAAAACTGCTTTAATCCGGCTGCTTCAAGCAGATACCGCAGAGCCGCGAGCGGCGGCATGATTCCCGCGCGGTTCAAATGTCTTACGAATTCGCTGATTTCTCCGACGATCCATTCATGGTCCTTTAACTGCCAAAGAAGCCGGTCCCAGCTGATCGTCTTGTGTTCGTCTGAGGCCCTGTAAGCCATTTCCCGTGCAATCGGCAGATTCATGCGCTGCGTTATGATCAACAGGTCTGAGCGCGCGACAGAGCCCTTGTCAATGCTTTTGACTGCGCTTACAAACGCTTTCAGTTCTCTGATCACCTGATGATCGGCTGACAATAGTTTTTTCGCCGAAAGAAGTCCGTGATTCGTGCGGAAAAGCACTGCCGTACTTTTATCCTGATCATTTGTATCCGCGTTCCCGTTCAGGAGCTGTATGATCCAGCTGTACTGATCGCTGCGTGATTTGAACGCAATGACTTCGGGAAGTTCACCGGTCCTGTCAGGCAACAACAGATCCTTGCGGTACCGTCTGCGGTTATGCCGGATCAGCCTGGCCGCCGGACACACGATTTCCCGCGTTGATCTGTAATTGTGATTCAATACGATCTTTCTGCAGCCGGGATGATCACATTCAAACGTCATCATGATCTCGGGATCGGATCCTCTGAAACCATATATTGCCTGGTCGTCATCCCCAACAACGAACAGATTGTTCTCAGGAGCCGCGATCATTTTCAGGATCCGGTACTGGACAGGATTGATATCCTGAAACTCATCGACAAGAATATACCTATAGCGCTTCCGGTACATTGAGCACAATTCAGGATCACTGTTAAGACAATCGAGGCAGCCGGTCAGCATATCAGAAAAATCAACTTTGCCTCTTCTCTTCTTTTCGGCCTTGTACGCTTCAGCCACCTGTTCGATCATGCTTTCCTGCCGGCGAACAGTTTGACTGCGCACTGCAATGAATTCGTCCGCGGTCTGCTTTCGTTCGATCTCAGAGCAGATCCGGTCGATCAGATCGTCGTACTCCTCACGGCTGTTGATCTGATCCCGAAGCTGTTCGTTCATACACGCCGCGATCATCCTGCGTTTTTCAGAACCGGAAATTATTGAATCAGCGCTTAAACTTCTTCCGCGCTTTAAAATGCCGAAATAGACGCTGTGGAAGGTCCCGAATGTCACTTTGCC
>CACYEU010000024.1 GCA_902773445.1 uncultured Lachnospiraceae bacterium
GGATCCGACCGCGCGGTTTACTGACTATTTCAGGAACGGCCGCAAAAAGAGTGATCTGTTCCTGATCGATGAGGCCCACAACCTGGTTGAAAGGGCGCGCGGCATGTATTCGGCAGTCATTGTCAAGAGCGATCTGCTGGCGGTCAGACGGCTGATGACAGATGAGAAGACGGACGGTCTTAAGACAGAGGAATTGACGGACTGCCTGACCCGCCTGAACAAAACCTTTCTTGCCTGGAAAAAGGCCGGAGAGTTTAACATGCTGACTCAGGCCGAGATACCGGTCGACCTGATTCAGAAGACGCAGTTTGCCATCGACGCATTGATCGGCCGGGCCGAACAAAAAGGAAGGATCCTTCCCGATGAGCTCTGGGATCTGTATTTCGGACTGATCCATTTTATTGACATGTTTGAGTGCATGGATGAACGGTTTTGTCTTTACACAACGAATCGTTCGCACTCTGATGCCGCTTTGTATTTGTACTGTCTTGATCCGTCGGGTATGCTTTCCGGATTTTTAAATGAGGGAGTATCGACAGTCTTTTTCTCGGCGACGCTGCTTCCGATCGCCTACTATGAAAAACTCCTGACGATAGCGGAAGACTATTATGATCTCTATGCGGCAACACCGTTTGATCCGTCTCATCTCCGGATCTTGATCGGCAGCGATCTGACAAGCCTTTACAGAGCCCGGTCAGACGCTATGTATGAGCGCTACGCCCGCTATATTGAAAAGACTGTTGAAGCTAAAGGAGGACATTATCTGGTATTCTTCCCGTCATACCGGTTCCTCGAGGAGGTGGCCGTACATCTTGACACTGATTCCGGAACAGAGGATGATGTGTTGTGGCTGACACAGAAGAGCTCGATGACCGAAGGAGAGAAAGACGCATTTCTCGGTGAATTTGCAGGATCTGACGGGAGAACACGAGTCGGTCTCTGTGTGCTCGGCGGAGCATTTTCCGAGGGGATCGATCTGCGCGGCAGCTCGCTGATCGGTGTGATCGTTGTCGGAACCGGCATTCCGCAGGTCGGTGACCGGCTGAATCTGACGAAAGAATACTTTGACAAAACCGGTCTCGATGGTTTTTCATATACCTATGCCTACCCCGGCTTCAACAAGGTGATGCAGGCTGTCGGCCGCGTCATACGCACTGCGGAAGACAGAGGTGTCGCGCTGCTGCTTGATGAACGTTTTGACCAGGCGCGGTACCGCAGACTGTTTCCGCGCGAGTGGAAAGATGTGCGCACCTGCACGATCGGGACAGTTGAAGACGAGATCAGGAGTTTCTGGGAGTGAGGGAAGACGATGACAAATAAAGAGGCAAGAAAACTTTCAGATGTCACGCTCTACAGCGACGGAGCCGCCAAATCCAACCCCGAAGGACCGGGCGGATACGGTACGATCCTTGAGTTTGTCGACAAGAAAGGAAATCTGCATAAAAAAGAGCTGTCAGCAGGCTATCGCAGAACGACCAATAACCGGATGGAACTGATGGGTGTGATCGCCGGGCTCGAGGCTTTGACAAGACCGTGCAAGGTCAGAGTCGTCACAGATTCACAGTATGTTGTCAACGCGTTCAAGAAAAACTGGATCAGTTCGTGGCAGAAGAAGGACTGGAAGAAAAGCGATAAAAAACCGGTGAAGAATGTCGATCTTTGGAAGCGGCTCCTGAAGGCGGGTGAACAGCATCAGGTCACTTACGAGTGGGTAAAGGGTCATGACGGTCATCCGCAGAATGAACGCTGTGATGAACTGGCTTCCGATGCAGCGCTCGGCAGCAGGCTTCTGGTCGACAAGGTTCATGAGAGGGGCTCTTGACGGGTATCAGACGCTTGATGTAAACTGGCAGACACGATCATTCAGGCAGGACATGCAGTCGCCGCCGGTTTCATACCGGCGGAGGAAAGTCCGGGCTTCACAGGGCAGGATGCCGGATAACGTCCGGTGGAGGCAACTCCAAGGCAGGTGCAACAGAAATAAACCGCCCGCGGTCCGCGGGTAAGGGTGGAAAGGCAGTGCAAGAGACTACCGCCCGGCCGGCAACGTCCGGGGCACATGTAAACCCCATCTGAAGCAAGGCAATGCAAAGCATATACGGTGGCCCGCCGTGCTTTGCGGTGGCCGCAGTGAGCCTTCCGGTGACGGAAGGCCAAGATAGATGACTGCACGCGACAGAACCCGGCTTACCGTCCTGCCTGAATCATTCAGTTGACTTCGGTCAGGGAACTGATATCCGGATTGACTGTAATCGAATAATTTGTGTGATAGATGACATAGCCCGGAGGTGCTCCCGAGGGCTTTTTTACTTCTTTCCTGCGGACATAGTCGACGTCGACTTTCGGAGATGTTCGTCCACGTGAATACCATGCGGCGGCGGAGGCCGCTTCAACATAGAGGCGGTCGGGCAGATCGTCCTTGCCGCGGGTCAGCACGATGACATGAGAACCCGGAATCTGTTTGGTGTGGAACCACAGGTCACCGGAACCTGCTGTCTTAAATGTCAGCTCATCATTCTGAAGATTGTTTTTTCCGACGAAAATATCATAGCCGTCCGAAGAAATGAAATGATACGGCTTTGAGATCTCTGATTTCTTTTTATTGCGGCGCCTTTTGCGCACATAGCCGGAGACAGCGAGCTCGTCGCGCAGCGCGTCGAGATCGGCATCGGTCGTTGTAAGCGACAGCGCGCTCAATGCCGATTCGAGATAGGCGATCTCACGCCCGGTCTCTTTGATCTGGTCACTCAGCGCGTCGGCCGTTCGTTTCATCTTAGCATATTTGGCAAAATAGCGCTGCGCGTTCTTCTGTGCAGAGAGCCTTGCATCGAGAGGGATCGACATCGGCTCGCCGCTTTCAAATGAGTCGGCTGTCAGCTTGGTCTGGCCGTGCTGTATCAGATACGCGTAGCTTTGGATCATCTCACCGTAGAGACGGTACTTGTCTTTTTCTTTTGTATCGGCAAGCTGTTTGTTCTGAATGTGATATTTGCGGTTGGCACGGTCCAGATGCATGGTGATCAGATGGCGGAGATCAGACGATTTCTGACGAATAAACGTCTGCGCCGCCCGTTCGCTGTAGTATGCTTCAAGTGCCTGTGAGACGTCCGTAAAATGCCTGACTTTGTCCTCCCGGTATGTTGAAGGAGGGAGTGCGCAGCATTCTTTGGGACGATTGTTTTCATAGCAGATACACGGATCAAATCCTTTGGCCGACACCCTGTGCATGATCATAGAAAAACAATTGTACAAAGTTTTCAGCTGATCGTCTGTCAGTTCAGAAGCCGGCGCCTTATCGGGCAGACCGCTCCGGCTGCACAGGTCAAACGCGGTTGAAGGTGAAATACCGGCATATGTGGAGATCAGCGCCTGATAGACCGAACCCGGATGATCGGAAAGCCGCTCCGCAAAACGGTCATACTGTTCGCCGACAGGGTCGGCTTTCATCAGACTGTCAGGCAGAAAATAATCACGTCCGGGAAGCACTTCGCGCAGCGAACTGACATTTCCCGAAACCGGACGGATCGCGCCGAGGATCGACCGGCGGCTGTTCACAAGGATCAGATTAGAGTATTTGCCCATCATCTCAGCGACGAGAGTGACTCTGGCCTCGTCTTTCATCTCATTCAGGTGCGCAAATTCAAACTGGACGATGCGTTCGAGCGACGGCTGCGTGATACTGACAAGCCTGCCCTTGCCGATATGCTTCCTCAGAAGCATGCAGAAAGACGGAGCTTTAAGCGGTGCCTGCTGAGCTGTGTCGCTCTCGTAGAGATAGGGGAGAGACGCATTGGCGCTCAGACACAAACGCTTTGTACCGGATATTCCTTTGAACGTCAGTTGTATGACTTCCGGCTGCGGCTGAATGATCCGCTCGACATGGGCGTCGATCAGATCGTTTTTAAACTGCGCGACTAGCGCGGCGATCATAATACCATCTAGAGCCATCAATACCTCCGTGAAACTGATTTGTTAATCATTCTACTATAAAATTTAATACTTTTTCAAACCCATTAAGCGAACTGAACGAGGACCGGACCGCAGACATCGATATCTTGACAAATTTCGGGGCTGGCAATACAATATAATGCGTAGGTTTTTTTGCTTTACAATTTCATAAAGGAGGTGCTCCTGTGCCGGATATTGTTATTTTTGTTCTGGTCGCAGTAGTTCTCATGATCGTCACGGCACTCGCTGTCCGTGCGCTGACCGTCTCAAGTCTCAGAAAAGATGCAGACTCTGAGATCGGCAACGCGAAGAAAAAAGCGCGCGAGATCATCGATGATGCCGTTAAAGAGCGGGACGAGAAGATCCGCGAAGCGAAACTCGAGATCAAGGAAGAATCGATCAAGAGTAAGAATGAGCTCGAAAAGGAATCCCGTGAACGCAGACAAGAGCTGAAATCTCAGGAAAGGCGGCTCAACTCGAAAGAGGAGGCTGTCGACAGAAAGATCGAAGCCCTGGAGACGAGAGAGAAACAGTGTCAGAACAGGGAGGCAAACCTTCAGCGCCGCGAGGCGGCCGTGAAGGAGTTGAATGCAAGGCGTATACAGGAACTGGAACGAATCTCCGGACTCACCTCGGAACAGGCAAAAGAACAATTACTGCAATCTGTTGAAGAAGATGTCAAACTGGATATGGCCAAGAAGATCAAGGAACTTGAGACGCTGGCCAAAGAGGAAGCTGACAAGAACGCGAAGGAATGCGTCGTAACCGCGATCCAGCGCTGTGCTGCGGACCATGTGGCAGAATCGACGATTTCGGTCGTCCAGCTTCCGAACGATGAGATGAAAGGACGGATCATCGGTCGCGAGGGACGCAATATCCGGGCGATCGAGAGCCTTTCGGGAGTAGAGCTGATCATTGACGATACTCCGGACGCGGTGGTTTTGAGCGGATTTGATCCGGTGCGCCGCGAGATCGCAAGGATCGCACTCGAAAAACTGATCGTCGACGGACGGATCCACCCGGCAAGGATCGAAGAGATGCTTGCCAAGGCGAAGAAAGAAGTCGACGCAGCGATCCGGGAAGCCGGTGAAGCAGCCGCTCTTGAAGTCGGCGTCCATGGAATTCACCCCGAGCTGATCAAATTGCTCGGACGCATGAAGTTCCGCTTCAGCTTCGGACAGAATGCGTTAAAGCATTCTGTTGAAGTTGCTCAGATATCCGGCGTACTGGCCGGAGAGATCGGACTTGATATTCGACAGGCGAAACGAGCCGGTCTTCTTCACGATATCGGTAAATCCGTCGACCACGAGGTCGAAGGTTCGCATATCACGATCGGAGCCGATCTTTGCCGCAAGTACAAAGAATCAGCACTGATCATCAACGCGGTCGAAGCGCACCACGGCGATGTCGAACCGGAATCACTGATTGCCTGCATCGTGCAGGCGGCCGATGCGATTTCGGCGGCAAGACCGGGAGCGCGCAGAGAAGCGCTTGAGACATATACCAACAGATTGAAGGAATTGGAAGAAATTGCCGATCAGCACAAAGGGGTTGAGAAATCCTTTGCCGTACAGGCAGGTCGGGAGATTCGCGTCATGGTTGTTCCCGAAGAGGTTTCGGATGCCGATATGGTCATTATGGCCCGCGACATTTCAAAACAGATCGAGGACACACTCGATTACCCGGGACAGATCAAGGTCAATGTCATCAGGGAATCACGCGTGACGGATTACGCCAAATAACTGAATACAGTCACAGACATTAATGCGGTCTGATGCGCTCACAAAGCGCGTCAGACCGCTGCTTTTTGACCCCGCATTCTTAAAGTAAGGTTAATGTAAGGTTCAACTGATTGAACTCGCAAATACCGCATGGTATCGTTTTATTGTACAAATCTAATTGTCTGAATACGGAGGGCAGTCCAATGTACTAATCGATTATACGATCACCCGAAGGAAAATGAGTTACGATTCATTTAAACGTAATGTGCGAGGAAAATCTTATGGCATTGTTGGAAACGAAAGATATTTCAATTAATTTTGGCGGGCTCTGGGCTGTAAAAGATGTTGATTTTACGGTCGAAGCCAACAAGATTGTCGGACTGATCGGGCCGAACGGATCCGGGAAAACCACGTTTCTGAATATCATCAGCGGGATCTACGGTTCATTTAAAGGAACCAGCGGCGAAGTCTATCTTGACGGAGAGCAGATCCGCGGACTGAAGCCGTATGAAGTCTACAAGAAAGGCATGTCGCGTACCTATCAGTCCAGCCGTCTGTGCTGGGAGCAGAGTGTGGCGGACAATCTTCTTGTCGGCTGCTATACGCATCAGGACTATTCGCTGTTTGATTCGATCTTCCGCCCGAAGATGGTCAACAACAAGATCTATGACGAGCTTGACAGGGCGTTGGATCTTCTTTCAACATTCAATCCCAGTCTTGTCGACCGGCGTTATGACCTCGCCAAGAACATTCCTCACATTGACAGGCGCCGCATCGAGATCACGAGAGCTCTTCTGAGCAATCCGAAGCTGCTGCTTCTCGACGAGCCGACTGCCGGATTGAATGACGAAGAGACGATGACCATGATGGATGAGATCCGGATGGTCAAAGAAAAGATGAAGGGATCGGCCGTGATCATTATCGAGCATGATATGCAGGTCATGGAGAAAGTACCGGATTCGATCGTTGTCTTTAACGCCGGTGAGAAGATCGCCGAAGGCACATATCAGGAGATCATCAATGATCAGGACGTGATCGATGCATATATCGGAGGAGGTGACGAAGATGAGTAAGACTGATTTATTGCTGGAATCGAACGGTCTGTACACATCTTACGGCCGTATCCCGATGCTGATGGACGTTTCGTTCAGGCTGCGTGAAGGAGAGATCTGCGCGATCCTCGGCGCGAACGGAGCGGGCAAGACAACGCTTGTCAAGGCAATTCTGGGAATGGTTAAAGCTGACAAAGGAACGATGACATTTGAAGGCGAAGACATCACCACGATGCCGACGCATAAGCGCGTCGCGAAAGGCATCCAGGTCGTCAGCGCCGAGACCGGTACGTTTCCTAAGATGACGGTCGAGAAGAACCTTCGTCTCGGAGCGTACAACATCACAGATCAGAAGCTCCTGGAAGAGCGCTGCGAGGAGGCCTACGAATCGTTCCCGGTCTTAAAAGAACGGCTTCACCAGAAGGCAGGAACTCTCTCAGGCGGCGAGCGGACGATGCTTGCGATCGCCAGGGCCTGTATCAATAAGCCGGATCTTCTGATCATGGATGAGCCGTCGCTCGGTCTGGCGCCGATCGTCGTCGATGAAGTGTTCAGAATCGTCAGAAAACTGAATAGAGAAAATGATATGTCCATCATGCTGGTCGAGCAGAATGTCGTTAAGTCGCTCGGCGTTTCGGACTACGGATATATCATTCAAAAAGGTCAGATTATCTTCGAGGGCAATCCCGATCAGATCAACGAGAGCGGAATCCTTGATAATCCGGTCATGTCGTAATAACCATGTATGTTAAGGAGGCAAATACTATGATGAAGAAAATTACAGCAATCGCATTGACAGTATTTATGGTCACAGGCCTGCTTCTGACCGGCTGCGGCGGCAGCGGCGGTTCAGGCGACGGCGGCGGTGGCAAGACCGTTAAACTCGGATTCCTGTCCCCGATCACAGGCGCAAACGCAGCTGAAGGTGCTGCGGCCCGTAACGCGTTCAAGCTGGCGATCGATCAGGCCAACGAGTCCGGTGATTTCGATTATACGATCGAAGTCATTGAAATCGATGACAAGTCAGATCCGTCCACCGGTGTTGCCGGCGCGCAGAAGATCGTTTCCGATCCTGACGTCGTTGCAGCGACAGGTCACTGGAACTCAGGTGTTGCCGAGGCAACGATCCCGGTCTTTAAAGAGGCTGAGATCCCGATGCTGATCTGGGGCGCGATCGCTTCCGATCTGACAAGCAAAGACAACTATCCGTGGATCACACGTTCGGCTCCGACCGATGTTCAGGAGAACGTACCGCTCGCAAAGGCAGTTCTCGATGACATGGGCTACAAGAAGATTTTCATCATTTCCGATACAACATCCTACGGCGCAGGCAACTCCAAGGCATTCAAGGCCGAGCTTGAGAGCCGCGGCATGAAGGAAGTCGGATTTGAAGAAGTGCAGGAAGGCACTGTTGACTTCCACGCGATCCTGACAAAGGTCAAGAGCTCAGGCGCTGACTGCGTATACTGGGGCGGCGTTGTTACTGAAGGTTCCCTGCTGAAGAATCAGATGTATGAAGACAAAGTCGATGCACTGTTCTGCGGTATCTCCGGCAACTACTCAGAAGACTTCCTGAAGATCTCTCCGGAAGCTTCCGAAGGCGCACTGGTTGTCAAACCCGGTATCGTTCTTGAATCAACCGACGCAGGCAAGAAGTTCATCGAAGATTATGAGGCTGCAGGCTTCTCAGAGCCGATCGGCGCTTACACACCTTATGCTTACACAGCAGCCGAGATCCTTCTTCAGGCACTCAAGGAGTGCGGCGATGACGTAACTCCCGAAAAGATGCGCGACGCGATCAAAGACGGATCTTTCGACGGCATCATGGGAACAACGACATTTGATGACATCGGACAGACAGAACTTGTCGCTGCTTATCTGAACGTTGTTCAGGACGGCAAGTGGACAGTCTATGATGATTCCGAGTATGCTGACGGAACACGTACATTCCCCGGCAAATAATTAAAAGGTTTAACCAATTAACAAGATTTTCCAAGCATTGATGACAGCGCCCTGCAAGGGCGGGGCGCTGTCAGAGAGTTAGTAATGAAAGGAGATCGTCCTGATGGGTAGATTCGGGAATTTATTATTGAGTGCGATCCTGTGCGGCTGCACGTATACTCTGGTCGCAATCGGATACTGCCTCTTTTTCGGTGTCCTTGACGTAGTCGTGTTCTGCTGCGGTGATATCGCGATCTTCGGCGCGTTTTCAATTATCGGCGCTTTTACGATCATCTGGTCGGCAGGAATCTTCCAGGCGGTCCCGGCGATTGTCGCTGTATTGATCCTGTTGGTTGTCGCTTCGATTCTCTGTGCGGCCCTCGGACTGATCACTTACCGTGTATCGGTCAAACCGTTTGAGAAATCATCAGCGCTGATGCCTCTGCTGTCAACGATCGCTCTTGGCGTTGTGATCAAGGAGGTGCTGGGTCTGATTTTCCAGCCGGTGGTCAACAATATTGCCAAAGGCGTTGTCCGTGTCGATGATCCCAAGACCGTTGTCGGCGGTCGTAATCCGCAGTCAATGCCGCAGCTGATCGCAGCGGGCGGATCGACGCTGACACGTAATCTGATCATCATCATCGTTGTCGCTTTGATCCTTCTGGCGCTGTTCTTCTTCCTTAACAAAACGAAGCTGGGTCTTTCAATGCAGGCTATTTCACAGAATAAAGAGCTTGCGCTGATGACCGGCGTCAATGTTAAGAGCTGTATCCGCTGGACATTTATCATCGGCGGCGTTCTTCTGGCGATCGGCGGTTTCCTCCTCGGAAACTATCAGACCATTCTCAGATTTGACGGTGGTACGATGTACGGAACCAAAGGTTTCGCAGCCGCGGTCGTAGGAGGACTCAAGAGCACCTGGGGTGCAGTCATCGGCGGTATGCTTCTCGGCTTTGTCGAGGTCTTTACAGCCGGACTGATACCCGGAGGCACCAAATTCCAGAACGTCATTGCATTCATCGTTGTTATTATCTTCATCGTCTTCAAGCCTGAAGGCATTATCGGCGAGAAGGTTGCGGAGAAGGTATGACAATCATGAATCGGAAAGACGGGAAGGTGAACACTATGAAAAACAAAAAAATCTACGATTCACCGTTTGCAGTGATCCTCTGCAACCTGATACTGTTTTTACTGGTTTACTTCGTAGTCATGTCTGATTACGCAGTGAGTCTGGCGATCATCGCAGTTGTCATTGTTGCGGTCCTGCTTGTGAATCGGTTCGACTTAATAAACAAGATATTTGACCTGTATATCAGGCATAAGAAGACAGCACTGATCTCCGGCTTGATCCTGGGCATCATCTATCCGTTCAGCTTAGCGGACAATGTCTATGTCGCGCATATTGCGACACTGGCGGTCATTTACGGAATTGCCTGTCTCGGTCTGAACTTCCAGATGGGATCGACCGACATGACAAACTTCGCACCGGCTGCATTCATGGGAATCGGTGCCTACAGTGTCGCGATCGCATCGGTCAAGATGGGTCTTTCACCGTGGATCGGCATGCTGGCCGGATTGGTCTTATCCGGAGTTTTCGGATTCCTGATCGGCCTGCCGACACTGAAGACGAAAGGGTATTATCTGTCACTTGTTACGATGGCGATCCAGCTGGCCTTTACCGAATTGGTAAGGATCTGGCCGTTCGTCGGAGGTGATGACGGACTTTCAGGCGTTGAGCGCTACAAACTGTTCGGATTCGAATTATACAAGCGCTATACGATCTTCGGCATCAGAATGTCGCCGCAGATCCCATATCTGCTGCTCTGCATCGTATTCCTGGTTCTGTGCACATATATTGCGATGCGTGTCTATTTCTCAAGGACAGGTATTGCAATGAACACGGTCGCACAGGATGAGATCGCGGCCAACTGTATGGGTATCAATGTCTCGAGGACGAAATTGTTCGCATTCGTGATCGGCGGTATCTACTGCGGTCTTGCCGGAACACTGTTCGCCGGACTCGAAGGTTACGCCGGACCGGCAACATACAACTTCCAGAAATCCCTGATGCTGATCTGTATGGTCATCCTCGGCGGCATGGACAATTCGATCGGTGTCGTGGTCGGAGCATTTATCCTCGCGATCATCACTGAGAAACTCCGTGACTTTGCTGATTTCCAGCAGTTGATCTATGGCGCGGTCCTGGTAATCATGCTGATTGTCCGGCCGGACGGCATCATTCCGTGGCGTGTCCGCAATCATGATCTGATCACCAAACGAACGCCAAATATCGCTGAGAAAGCTCAGCTCAAATCCGAAGTATAAAGTCAGTGTTGTAAACACATAAAACATAATAATAAAGGGCTGTCGTATTTATCGGAATGCGACAGCCCTTTGCAACATAAAAAGACAATTTTCTTTGGTCTGAAACAATGTTTTTAAGCTTGCCTATAAAATGTCAATAGGATATAATGTATTGGTGTTTGTTATTTTGATAACTGTTTTGCACAATCGAAAGGAGTGTACCAGTAAATGTCATTAGCATTATCTAAGAAAGCAACTCAGGTTAAACCGTCTTCAACACTTGTCATCACAGCCAAAGCAAAGGCTATGAAGGCGGAGGGAATCGATATTGTCGGCTTCGGCGCAGGCGAGCCGGATTTTGATACTCCCGACAATATTAAAGACGCGGCTAAGAAAGCCCTCGATGATGGTTTCACAAAATATACGCCGGCACCCGGTACTGTTGAGCTGAAAGAAGCGATCTGCAAGAAATTCAAAGAGCGCAATAATATCAACTACGAACCGAATCAGATCGTCATCTCCAACGGCGGAAAGCACAGCCTCTGCAACGTGTTCCAGGCAATCCTGAACCCGGGCGATGAAGTGATCATCCCGGCTCCGTTCTGGCTGACATATCCTGAGACTGTCAAGCTTTGTGACGGCACACCTGTTTACATCAAGACTGATGCATCCACAGGCTACAAGGCGACTGCTGACCAGATCGCAGCTGCCTGCACAGAGAATACCAAGGCTCTGATCCTCTGCACACCGAGCAACCCGACAGGTATGGTCTATACGAAGGAAGAGCTTGAGGCAATCGCGAAAGTTGCGATCGAGAAAGACTTCTATGTTGTCGCCGATGAGATGTATGAGTATCTTGTCTATGAAGGCGCTGAGCATGTCAGCATCGCTTCCCTCGGAGAAGAGATCTACAAGAGAACGATCACCTGCAGCGGCCTTTCCAAGAGCTATGCAATGACAGGCTGGAGAATCGGCTTCACCGGCACACCGGTTGAGATCGCCAAGGTCATGGGATCCGTACAGAGCCATCAGACATCCAATGTCAACTCGATCACACAGAAGGCTGCCCTTGAAGCGCTCAACGGCCCGCAGGAGAAGGTCGAAGAGATGCGCCAGAACTTTGAGAGACGCCGCAATCTCATGGGCGACCTCCTCGCTGACATGAAGTATGTCAAGTTTGTCAAGCCGCAGGGAGCGTTCTATTATTTCGTCGATCTGTCCGACGCGTTTGGCAAAGAGTACAAAGGCAAGAAGATCGAATCCGCAGCCGATGCGGCAGCGATCCTGATCGAAGATTATCATGTTGTTATCGTTCCGTGTGCAGACTTCGGCGCTCCGGAGTGCTTCCGTCTGTCCTATGCGATTTCTGATGACGATATCAGAAAGGGTCTCGGACGTCTGAGCCAGTTCCTTGATGATCTGAAATAATCAGTATTTGATCTGATCAAGCCCGGTCGTAAAGGCCGGGCTTTTTTTGTGCTTGACAGGTTTTAAAAGCGGTGATATAGTGACCTAGGAAAAACACCAGTAATTTAGTAGGATATAAATTAATCGGAATTGATTTATTAGGAAAATCAGGCAGGTAGAGACAATGAAGATGTCAACCAAAGGACGCTATGGTCTGAGAGCCATGATCGATCTCGCAGCGCATGAAGACGGACAGCCGACTTCACTGGCCGTGATCGCGAGGAGCGAAGAACTCTCTGAGCGCTATCTCGAACAGCTGATGACCAAGCTTAGGAAAGCCGGTCTTGTGACAAGCTGCCGCGGGTCTTCCGGCGGGTATTCGCTTGCGAAAGAGGCTGATCAGATTTCTGTAGGCGACATTCTGCGCGCCCTCGAAGGTGATCTGAGTCCTGTCGAGTGTTCGGCAGCGACAGAAGCCGACTGTGAGAACTCTCAGGTCTGCGTCGCCAAATATGTATGGCAGAAGATCAATGACAGCATCAATGAGGCAGTCGACGGCATTTCACTGGCGGAACTGGTAGCGAAAATTCCGGACGGAGAAAAGAATCCCGGAACTGCGCGTGCCTGCCAGTCATCATAAGCAGCAAGAAAGGGGTATATACAATGAGCAAATTGATCTACATGGACAATGCTGCAACGACAAAAACTTCTCCTGAAGTCATCAAAGAGATGATGCCGTATTTTGATGAATACTACGGCAATCCGTCCAGCCTTTACGGTTTTGCTTCGCACAATAAAGATGTGATCGCAAAAGCCAGAGAAACGATCGCCGGCACGATCGGGGCAAAAACAAAAGAGATCTATTTTACGGCCGGAGGCTCCGAGTCGGACAACTGGGCACTCAAGGCGACAGCTGAAGCGCTCGGGAGCAAAGGCAATCATATTATCACGAGCGCGATCGAACATCATGCGATCCTGCATACATGTGATTAC
>CACYEU010000025.1 GCA_902773445.1 uncultured Lachnospiraceae bacterium
CCCGGACTTGTGGGCCTGCTGATCTTCAAACTGTAAATAAAAAGGACCGGCCCGGCCGGTCCTTTTCTGATCTCTTCAGGCAACAACGATCGCCTGTGCGAGCATGTTGTCGATGCTGTACCGTCCGTCCTTGATGACGACGACACAACTCTTTCTCTTCTTCGATATCAACGTGATCGGTTCTCCGCTGTAGCAGCCGAGTCTGAATAAAAACGCATTCATCGCCTCATCATCAGTCGCGATCTTTTCCACAGTATGTGTCTCACCCGGATTAGTATCCAATAATGTCATTTCTTTTTCCATGTTGCATTTCCTCCTGTTAGCCCTTGTTAACTATATGTTAGCATACGCTAATCTTGTTTGTAAAGATTTTTATTTGCTATAGCTTAATCTATATGATTTAATGATAATGTAAAGCTAATCTGTTTAATCAGTAAAGGAGAACTCATATGGCAGAAGAAAAAAAGAAAAACCCCCGCTTCACTTCCGAATATGAGCTCGAAGGGCGTGTGCCGCTCGGGAAGGCCATTCTTCTCGGCATGCAGCACGTGCTTGCGATGTTCGTCGGAAACCTGACCCCGATCCTCGTGATCGGCGGCGCTTGTGCGCTCGGCGATGCCGGACTGATGGTCCCGGTCATCCAGAACGCAATGCTGATCGCCGGATTGATCACACTGCTCCAGCTGTGGACGATCGGACCGATCGGTGCGAGACTCCCCTGCGTCATGGGCACCAGCTCCGGTTTTATCGGTGTTATGAGCGGTGTCGCCGGCTCGATGGGCGGCGGCGTGGTCGCCTACGGCGCGATTCTGGCAGCCAGCTTTATCGGCGGCCTGTTTGAAATGGTCCTCGGCTTCTTCTTAAAGCCGCTGCGCCGTTTCTTCCCGAGCGTCGTCACCGGTACCGTTGTTACCGCGATCGGTCTGTCGCTGATCAGCGTCGGTATCAATTCATTCGGCGGCGGCAACAACAACGCCGACTTCGGCGATCCGGTCAACCTGCTCGTCGGATTTATCGTATTGGTCGCGATTATTGTTCTGAAGCATTTTGCAAAGGGCATCTGGTCATCGGCTTCGATCCTGTTCGGTATCATTATCGGTTATATTGTCTGCGCGCTCTTTGCGCTGATCTTTAAAACGACCTATGTTGTCGACGGAGCAACCATGACTCATTCATGGGTCCTGCAGTGGGATAAAGTCGCGGCAGCCTCCTGGTTCTCGTTACCGAAGATCATGCCTGTCAAATGGGTCTTTGATATCCGCGCGATCCTTCCGATCTGCATTATGTTCATCGTAACCGCAGTCGAGACGATCGGTGACCTGTCCGGTATCACAGAAGGCGGTATGGGACGCGAAGCAACTGACAAAGAGCTGTCGGGCGGCGTCGCCTGCGACGGTATCGGCTCCTCGATCGCTTCTCTGTTCGGCGTACTTCCTAACACATCGTTCAGCCAGAACGTCGGTCTGGTCGGTATGACCAAGATCGTTAACCTGTACTGCATCACAATGGGTGCGATCTTCCTGGTTCTCTGCGGATTCTGTCCGAAGCTTGCAGCTATCGTCCAGCTGATGCCGCAGTCAGTTCTCGGCGGCGCTGCTGTCATGATGTTCGCATCGATCGTCGTTTCAGGTATTCAGCTGATCACAAAGGACGGCATCACGAACCGCATCGTCACGATCGTTGCCGTTTCCCTCGGACTTGGCTATGGCCTTGGCGCGACGCAGGGCGTCCTTGCACACCTTCCGCAGTGGGTCAGCTATGTATTCGGCGGATCCGGTATCGTTCCTGCTGCGATCGTCGCGATCATCCTGAACCTCTGCATCAAGGATAAAGAAGAGAAAAAGGACGACCCGATCGTTCACCTTGACGCGGAATAATCAGGCGATCCGAAAAATCGATCATAAAAACAAGCGCCGCTTTGGCGCTTGTTTTTTGTTTTCGACATATGGAATTGTGAATTCGAAATTGTGAGGAGCAATTCGGCTTATTTCCGGGGATTCCTCATCCAGAAATTGAATAAATTGCCAATCGGAACTACGGCTTGCAGCTCCCGCATGGCTCATACCCTTCCGCGACAGCTTCATCGCGTGAGCCTGTAAACTCAAGACGGTTTCGCTCACTCATATCCTGCACGCTCGGGCA
>CACYEU010000026.1 GCA_902773445.1 uncultured Lachnospiraceae bacterium
CGGTGCCGAGATCGGTATCAGCACGCAAAAACTTCACGCGCGCGGTCCGATGGGTCTCCTCGAACTGACATCGTATAAGTATCAGATTATTGGAGACGGACAGATCCGATCCTGACAGATCGGACGTAATCATCCCTGTGATCTGTTTCTTATAACCCATTACAGACAGGTCATCTGAAAACTGCAAGACCGGCCGCTCAGGGCCGGTCTTTGTTTCTGTCAAACTCTGACAGGTTATTCTGCAGCATTGTGTATTTTATGCAGATTTTTGAATAATACCACAAGCTTTATGTGCATTTTCCGAGTAAAATAGTTTAAGCCACAAAAAACACCAATTTTTTGTGGCTTTTTAGGTAAACGTCTGTTTTTGCGCAGGATTCTTGTGGCACATTTTCAGAATTTCCGGTAAACACACAAGAGTCGATTCGTTTCAGATCAGACTCGGTTGACCTTGAAACCTGCCGGTATTCAATGATTCAGAAATGCCAAGATCCTCTGTTTATAATCCGGCGCGGTATCAAATGCCGCGTGTCCGTATCCGTCATAATAATAGGATTCAAAGTCAGGACGCCCTTCGAATGCTTGTTCCAGATCCTTAAGAGCTTCCGGGCCGAAGACCTTATCATCGCGTGATCCGATCGCAAAGACCGGACATTTGATCAGGCTGAGTCTGCCGGTCATATCAAAACCTTTCGCGGCTGTCGCCAGTGTGATAAAACGATCCAGCTCTTCATCACTGACTTTTTCCCCGATCAGCTTCAGTCCGCTTTTGAATTGATCAAAAACTTCCTTCGGGTAGATCTTCTCGCCGAAATCAAGCAGTAATCTGACGCCCTCCCGGCGTGCCGCGAGATCCAGCCAGTTATTGACGACTTCTTCGGCGTGTCCGTCCACACGGGTCACCGAAGATCCGAGCACGAGCTTGTGAACTAGTTCGGGATGATTTGCCGCGATGATCTGTCCGATCATCCCGCCCTGCGAGGCTCCGAACAAGTCGGCATCATGAAGCCCGACTGCTTCCATCGCCGCAGCGGTATCGTCAGCCATTTGTTCGATATTGTAATCTTCTGGCACAGCACTTTTGCGGTCAAACAGATAGACCGTATAGTCTTCGGTAAACGGCTCATAGGCTTCAGCGATCTGATCAGCCGAGTCGAGAACACTCCCGATACTGAGACCCGGCAGGATCACAAATGTCCTGCTGCCGGAACCAAACCTGATATAGCCGACATCACATGCACAGTCTCTGATGATCTCCATGTCGATTATTCCTTTCGCATCTCAACGGCTCTTTTGTAAGTCGCGTCGATCGCGCGTGCGACGATCGAATCGAGTTCATCGGCCTGCAGAGAACGAACGCCCTCGATCGTTGTGCCTCCTTTTGAACAGACACGCTCAGCCAATACCGCCGGTGCCTCATCCGATTCAAGTACCATTTTCCCGGAACCGACGGCTGTCTGTGCCGCAAAGAAAACCGCATCCTCGCGCGTCATTCCCAGTTCCTCGCAGCGCTTCGCGATCGCATCGATGAACAGATAATAAAACGCAGGCGACGATCCGCTTGCGCAGATCACAGCATCCATCAGTGATTCGTCAACGCGGCGTACTTTTCCGCACGACCCGAAGATCTGCATGATCACATCACTTTCCTCGTCGGACAGGGCACCTTCCTCATAGGCCAGCCCGGTCATCCCGGCGCCGATCAGTGACGGTGTATTCGGCATGACTCTGACGACACGCACATTGACACCGGCCTGCCGGCGGATCCAGCCTCCTGTCACGCCCGGCGCAACGCTGATCACGATATGATCTTCCTGCAGTTCTCCTTTGATCTGATCGATCACCTCCGCATAATTCTGCGGTTTGACCATCAGGAAAAGAATACCCGACTCGCGGGCCACTTCCACTGCATCATCCGCCGCGCGGATTCCAAGCTGTCCCGAGATCCGTTCTCTCTTGTCGGTATTTCTGTCAAAAAAGATGAAACGGTCAGCGTCAAATGCTTTCCGCGCGCCGCTCATCAATGCGGTTCCCATATTGCCGGCTCCGATAAATCCGATTTTCTTATGCATCTTCTCCCGCCTCCATTGCGGCGATCTTCGCCTTTTTATATTCTTCGTAGTGCCCGGCATCTAGCGCGTCTCTGATTTCTTCCATCAGCCTGTTGTAGAACCTAAGGTTGTGCATCACGCACAGCCGCATTGCGAGCATCTCTTTGGCTTTGAATAAATGGTGAATATAACTTCTGGTGTATCTCCGGCAAACCGGGCAGTCACAGGTCGGATCGATCGGACGGTCGTCAAGCTCATAACGGGCATTTAACAGATTCATCTTGCCGTGATTCGTATAGACATGCCCGTGGCGTCCGTTCCGGCTCGGATAGACACAGTCGAAGAAATCGACGCCGCGCGCAACTCCTTCAAGAATATTGACCGGCGTCCCGACGCCCATCAGATAGATCGGCTTATCCTGCGGAAGCAGCGGTACTGTCGCCTCGAGGATCTCATACATCTGCTCGTGCGTCTCGCCGACCGCCAGCCCGCCGATCGCGTAGCCGGGCAGATCAAGCGCCGCGATCTCCTTTGCGTGATCGCGCCGGATATCCGGATAGATCCCTCCCTGGTTAATGCCGAACAGCATTTGGTCAGGGTTCAACGCATCGCCGGCGTTGAGTTCCCCGATCTTGTTTTTGCAGCGCACAAGCCATCGCGTTGTTCTCGCGACCGACTGCTCGATGTAGGATTTCTCCGCGACTGACGACGGACACTCATCAAAGGCCATCGCAATCGTTGAGGCGAGATTTGACTGGATCTGAATACTCTCCTCCGGCCCCATGAAGATCTTGCGTCCGTCGACATGTGAATGGAAATGGACGCCCTCCTCTTTGATCTTTCTGAGGTCAGCCAGCGAGAATACCTGGAAGCCGCCCGAATCGGTCAGCACCGGTCCGCTCCAGTTCATAAACTTGCGGATCCCGCCCATTTTCCGGACGATCTCATCGCCCGGGCGCACGTGCAGATGATAGGTGTTGCACAGTTCGACCTGAGTGCCGATCGTCTCCAAATCAAAAGAGGACAGGGCGCCTTTGATGGCCCCTGCCGTCCCTACATTCATGAAAACCGGTGTCTCAATCGTCCCGTGGACCGTTTCGAGGCGCCCTCTGCGGGCCGCCCCTTCGGTCGTCAAAAGTGTGTAGTGATTCACGGTTTCTCCTTTATTTGTGAATGATGACCGCGTCGTGTACCTGAATGATTCCGTACAGCGTCACCGAATCGTTATAAGACATATTGATACAGCCGTGGGATCCCGCATAGGTATAGCGGTTGCCGCCGAATGCCGGCTGCCATGTCGCGGTGTGGAAACCGACGCCGCTCCAGGTCACGCGCATCCAGTACGCGACCGGTGTCTCATACTCATAGCCGCCTCCCGGTGTGCGGTCTCCGCGAAGGACTTTATTCTGTGCTTTTTCAAGGCACTGATGCACACCCGTCGGTGTCTCACGCTTCGGTGTCGGAAGTCCGGTCACAACATCACATTCGAAGGCGATCTTGCCGTCCTTGATATACCACATGTGCTGGAGTTCGAGATCGACCTCAGCATAGGTGCTGCCCCAGTCGACATCGCCGTAACTTGCGGCGCGCTGGACATAGGCCGGTTCTTTGTCGAGGACCTCGCCTTTTTTGATGTGCTCCTTAAGAGCCGCGGCCTCAGCCGCTTCGTCGATCTCCCAACCGTATGTTCCGCCGCCGATCGTGACCTGCTTGCCTGTCGGGGACTTGAATGTCCGGTCTTTTCCGACTGTATCATAGACCTTGCCGACCAGCGCCAGATACTCATCGACTTTGCCCTCGTTGAATCCGACCTTCATCGTATTTGTATCAAGTGTCAGCCAGTCTTTGATCTTGTCGCGGTTGACGACTGCGACTTTATCGCCGAAGTGATAGACGACCTTGGCTTTGCTCATGTTGTTCATCTGGTCAGCCGCAGCCTTGACTTCAGGCGATGAGCTGATGTATTTCGGTTTCTGATAACAGCCGACCTCTTCCATGTTCAGCTCCGGGATGAACTGCGTGATCTTCTCGCGGACCGCCTTGTTAAATGCGTCGGTGTCGATCGCTGTTCCGTAGATCTCCTTGCCCGGGACAAATTCTGTTCCGTTGTACTCGGGCTTAGCGCTCGTCGACTTGGTCCATTTCGACTCGTCCATGCATTTGAGTTTCGAAATGGTCTCAGCCAGCTTGGCTTCGTCGTATTCCACGCCGACATCGACATTTAACACATCCGGATCCCAGATCGCCCTGACCCAGAGGATCGGATTCTGATTCTTCATCGCTCTCTTGATCTGGGTGCTCTGCTTATACTTGATCGCAATGTCTTTGCCGACGATCTTTTCGGTCACTTTATTCAGCTCATTGAGCGTCAGCACATAGTCATCGACCTGCTTCGACATATATGACTCGACATCATGTGCCGTTTTCATTGAGAAATCGACATCATTGATGCGTGTCCCGTAATAGAAATGATTGATGAAAAATGCTGATATCAAAAGATAGGCAACCACCGCGAAACCGATGATTCCCACAATGACATTTCGGATCGCGCGGAGTATCGGATGACCCTTTTCCTCGTCATCGTCATCACTGTCCACGGCATCCTCCATGATGAAGCCGTTTTGTTTTTTCTTTCTTTTCGGAAGCTTTTCTTCTTTGAAGTCGTCTTCTCTGATCTCGACTACTTCGAAATCATCCTCGTCGACGGCACTGTCACGATCGCCGATATCGTCGAGCGAGACGATGACATCATCTTCCTCTTCCTGACTTTTCTTGAAGAGTTTAAACATTCATATCACCATTACAACCCCTGATAATTATTTATGCTCAGCATTCTTATTATACACACCAAGGGTTTTATTGTACACCTCTAACTGCTATCTTTTCAATACTTTTATTCGACCGGGAGCGCCAGCTGCTTCTTGTCATGCAGCGTGCCGGCTCCGGCGCGTTTGGCCTTTTTCAGCCTTGTAAGCATCAGCTGGCCTTCGCCGTAATTGATCCGGACACCCGAATCCTTCGCGTCAAACGCGTGAAGCGCGCAGGCTTCATCGCCTCTCTTGAGTTTGATGCCGCGGACACCGATCGAATTCTTTTTGTTCTC
>CACYEU010000027.1 GCA_902773445.1 uncultured Lachnospiraceae bacterium
CCGGTTATCGCAGTCGGCCAGCCGATCTACCGCCTCTATAACAAAAAGACAAAAGAACATCTCTGGACTTCACAGAAGAAAGAATATGACACGCTTCCGGGCTACGGATGGACACAGGAAGGCGAAGCCTGGAAAGCGCCATACAGCGGGACCGGTGTCTACAGACTCTACAATCCGAAATCAAAGGATCACCATTATACATCGAGCCAGCACGAGGCAGATGTGCTGACTGCGCAGTACGGATGGAAATATGATAACAACAAGAAGCCGGTCTTTTATTCGGGCGGTGATACGCCGGTCTACCGGTTATATAATAAGAGCTTCAAAGTCGGCTCACATCATTTCACAAAATCGAAGAAAGAGTATGATACACTTCCGGGCTATGGCTGGAAGCAGGAGGGTGTGGCATTCAAGTGCGTACAGTAAAGAATTAAAAACGTGCAGTCAGGACACTGAATCAGCGTCATGACAGACAGTCAATAACAAAAGGGGTTCCCTGTTTCGGGAACCCCTTCTTTACGCTTTCAGATTTGCGTGTCAGTCCATCTTGTTGACTGCTTTGGTCAGACGGGAGACCTTGCGGGCACAAGTGTTCTTGTGATAAATACCCTTGCTGCCAGCTTTGTTGATCTCGGAAATCGCAGCGGACAGAGCTGCGGCTGCAGCTTCCTTGTCATTTGCGTCGATGGCCGTATAGACTTTCTTGACGTATGTCTTGACCTTCGACTTGACAGCCTTGTTGCGCTCTGCTTTCTTCTGGCTGACTAAAACACGCTTTTTCGCTGATTTAATGTTTGCCAATCTAAGCACCTCCAAATACAACTTGATCCATCATGTTAACGTGTCCCATCAAAGGTGAGACACGTAAAAACCCGATGGACACGGCTAATATTGTATAGCGTTTGCAGATAAATGTCAACAAAAACTGTCGTCACAGCCTGCATAAAATCTGCATATTTCAGTGTTTCGGCTTGTGCAGCGAATAAACACATGATAGAATATAGACTGCAAGTAAATAACAGGATCTTCAGGGCGGGGTGAGAGTCCCCACCGGCGGTGACAGTCCGCGAGTGCCTTTTGGCTCATGAACCGGCGAAATTCCGGTACCGACGGTATTGATTTCAGTATGGAATCTGAGTCCGGATGGGAGAAGAGATAGACGAAGAGAAGCTCTGACGATGATGATCGCCGGAGTTTTTATTTATCTCTCTTTTAAGAACCTGAACACATGCACAGGCCGCAGGCGTGTATAAGCTAACGCGCTGATGTGGCCGGAAAGGAGAGATATTATGGAAAAGAAATCAAAATTCAGTTCAAAACAGATCGTGACGATCGCGATGCTCTGCGCTGTCGCCTTCGGATTCAAGGCACTGTCTAATTTCATACCGCAGGTCGCCGGTTTCCTGTCATTTGACCTGAAGGACATTGTGATCGCGATCGGGGGATTCATTCTCGGTCCGCTTCCCGCGGCAATCATCTCGATCATCGTGTCGCTGATCGAAATGATCACGATCAGTCATACCGGGCCGATCGGTCTGATCATGAACGTACTGCAGAGCTGTTCGTTCGCCTGCGTGGCCGCGGTCATTTACCGCCGCAACAAGACGATCAAAAACGCGATCATCGGCCTTGTGGCCGGTGTCCTCTGCATGACTGTGATCATGCTGCTCTGGAACTGGCTGATCACCCCGCTGTATATGGGTGTGCCGAGGAGCGTCGTCGCAGGTATGCTGATGTCGGTATTCCTGCCGTTTAATCTGGCCAAGGGCGGTATCAACGCAACGTTGACGGTCCTTCTCTACAAACCTGTCGTCACGGCGCTTCGGAAAGCCGGTCTGGTACGCGAGAGCGAAGGCGGAAAGCGCACGACCAAATGGGGACTGATCGTAGTTTCAATCGTACTGCTGATCACATTTGTGCTCTGGGGCCTGGTGCTGGCAAAGGTGATCTGACGTATAGCTTGCCAAATGCACTGCCTGCGCGTAGACTGATCACAGAGTGAAAGCTATTACAGGAGAATACTGACAATGCGTACATTTAACGGAAAACAGTACATCGAAAAGAATGATCACGACTTTGATGAACTCGTGGAGATCGTCGATGTGCTGCGCGGAGAGGACGGCTGCAAATGGGACCGCGCTCAGACACATGAGACGCTCAAAAAATGTCTGATGGATGAAAGTGAGGAAGTTCTTCAGGCAGTCGACAATGGTGACGATGAGAATCTCTGTGAGGAACTCGGCGATGTGCTTCTTCAGGTACTGATGAACGCGCAGATCGCAAAAGAGCGCGGGGTATTCTCAATTGATGACGTGATCCAGGTGCTCTGTGAAAAACTGATCCGACGTCACCCGCATGTCTTCGGCGACGAAGTCGTTGAAAATGAGGAGCAGGCGCTGGCACTCTGGAGAAAAGTCAAGGCAAAGGAAAAGGCGGCAAAGAAGAAAGTATAGCTATTATCTATCAGAATATGTATAGTTATTGAAAATATCTATATATGTGATTTAAAACAGGCGGTTTTCTTGACACAAAGAAGACCGCCTTTTATAGTATCATCAATGGAGTTTTTTTAAAATAAAACTCCAAGGAGACTATATTTTCTAAAAGGAGGTTTTGTTTAAATGTCATTCAACATGTCAGATTCCAAAGTCAAGCTCCTGATTGCCGGTCTCGTCTGTGGTGTTGTCGCAGCAGTCCTGGCAAAGATGGGCAACCCGGGCAACATGGCGATTTGTATCGCATGCTTTATCCGTGATACAGCCGGAGCTTTCAAGCTCCACGGTGCTGCTCCGGTCCAGTATTTCCGTCCCGAGATCGTCGGTATGGTTTGCGGTTCATTCCTGATCGCGCTCGGAACAAAAGAGTACAAGGTAACAGCAGGCTCATCACCGATGATCCGTTTCCTGCTCGGTGTCATGATCGTCATCGGCGCTCTTGCATTCCTCGGATGCCCGCTTCGTATGGTCATTCGTATGTCTGCAGGCGATGCCAATGCCTGGATCGCACTGATCGGTTTCATTCTTGGTGTATTCACGGGAACGCTTGCACTGAAGAACGGATTCTCACTCGGCCGCGC
>CACYEU010000028.1 GCA_902773445.1 uncultured Lachnospiraceae bacterium
AGATTGGTGATCTTGACTTTGCGGAATTTGTCCGGGTCATGGTAGTTGCAGATCGCGACTTCCTGACCGATCGCGATGCTGCCGTTGTCGACTTTGCCGACACCGATACGGCCGACATATTCGTTGTAGTCGATCGTGCTGATCAGCACCTGTGTCGGTGCTTCGGGATCGCCCTGAGGCGCCGGGATCGCAGAGATGATCGTTTCGAAGAGAGGCTTCATATCGACGCCTTTTTCATCCATGCTGTAGGCGGAAGTACCTTCTTTTGCCGAGGCAAAAATGAACGGGCAGTCGATCTGTTCGTCATTCGCTCCGAGTTCAAGCAGCAGTTCGAGGACTTCGTCGACAACCTCTTCAGGTCGGGCCTGATCGCGGTCGATCTTGTTGATGCAGACGATCACGGACAGATCCAGCGCAAGCGCCTTGCGCAGCACAAACTTGGTCTGCGGCATGACGCCTTCGAATGCGTCGACGACGAGAATGACACCGTTGACCATCTTGAGAACACGTTCGACTTCGCCGCCGAAATCGGCGTGGCCGGGTGTATCGACGATATTGATCTTGATGCCGTTATAGTGGATCGCTGTATTTTTCGACAGAATCGTTATGCCGCGCTCGCGTTCGATCGCATTCGAATCGAGGACGCGGTCTGCGACTTGCTGGTTCTGCCTGAAAATACCGCTCTGTTTGAGCAGGTTGTCGACGAGCGTTGTCTTGCCGTGGTCGACATGCGCGATAATTGCTACATTTCTGATGTCATCTCTTGTCTGAAGCATGGATAAGCCTTCTTTCATAATTCGTTTTGTACACAACGTTGCTATTCTATCACAAAGTTGACTGGAAAAGAACCCGCAGACTATAATTGGAATCGAAATAAATGCAGTTAAATCAAAAAACGGAGGCCGGACAGTGTTTAGAAAAATGAGGCGCCACGGACAGCAGCAGAGCAGAGAAGTCTGTGAAGCCGTTTTAAATGAGCAGAAGAGAGGCGTTCTGGCGGTACACGGAGAGGACGGATACCCGTACGCGTTCCCGATGGATTTTGTCTATAAAGACGGAAAGATCTATTTTCACTGCGCGAAGGAGGGGCATAAGATCGACGCTCTGCGCGCTGATGACCGCGTGTCGTTTTGTGTATATGATCAGGGCTATCAAAAGGATGACTGGTCATTTTTTGTCACAAGTGTCGTGATCTTCGGGCGGATCCGCCTGATTGATGACAGGGATCTCGCTTTCGAGGCTGCGCGGGCACTTGGGCTTAAGTATTATCCGACCGCGGACGGCGTCGACGAGGAGCTTAAGAAAGACTTTGCCCGC
Organism: uncultured Lachnospiraceae bacterium; assembly: GCA_902773445.1. Lineage (GTDB taxonomy): Bacteria > Bacillota > Clostridia > Lachnospirales > Lachnospiraceae > RUG842. Next base: position 1,318 of record CACYEU010000028.1, read on the forward strand.
GTTCAGATGCTGGAACTTGAGATCGACCATATGACAGGAAAACTGGTGCATGAAAAGTAAGTTCACAAATCCGTTTGCGGGGTTTGAGAAGCATGAATGGATCCTGTGGATCGTTTCACTTGCCATTGTGACGGCTTCTTCGGTCATCGCACCCAACGCAGATTTTCTGACATGGCTGACGACCGTGCTCGGAGTGACAGCGCTGGTCTTTGCGGCAAAAGGACATGTCATGGCGCAGGTCGCGAGCATTGTCTTTTGTGTTCTCTATTCGGTGATCGCCTGCCGTTATCATTACTGGGGAGAAATGTTCACATTTTTAGGCATGTCGACTCCGATGTGCATCTGGTCACTGGTCACATGGCTTAAGAATCCGTCTGATCATAAAGCCGATGAGGTCAAAGTCAGAACACTGAGCCGCAAGGGCACAGCGGGAGTCCTTCTTGTCTCGATCCCGGTCACGGTTGTATTCGGACTGGTTCTGCGATGGCTCAACACCCCGAATCTCAATGTCAGCACGATCTCAGTTACCGCAAGTTTTCTCGGAGCCGCTTTCTCAGTCCTCCGATCACCGTGGTATGCTCTGAGCTATGCATTTAACGACATCATCCTGATCATCCTGTGGGTGCTTGCGTCACTCACCGATACGGCTTATATTCCGGTGGCAGTTAATTTTATCATTTTCCTGGTCAATGATCTGTATGCATTTTATTGCTGGCGGGTCAGAGAGGCCGGGCACAGCGTACCGACGCGATAGAAAGGTTACAAATGAAAGTCATATCAGTTGAAGAAATGAGAAATGCCGACGCCTATACGATCGCTAATTATGTCCCGTCAAAGGAACTGATGCGCCGCGCCGCACAGGGTGTCTATGATGCATATCAAGACGGATGGTCCGGACAGAAGACGCTGATCATCTGCGGAAGCGGCAATAACGGAGGAGACGGCTATGCGCTTGCGCAGATCATGAAATCCGACGGACATGATGTCACCGTTCTCCGTGTCAGCGGAAAATTCTCCGAAGACGGACAGTTTTATTATGATAAATGTCTGGCAGCAGGCATCCGGGTCTTAGCTGTAAACGAGGATGAAGTCAATTGGAAAGCCTATGATATCTTCGTTGACTGTATATTCGGAACCGGTTTCAAAGGTGTTCCGCGCGATCCGGCCGCCGGTGTGATCGCCGCTGTCAACCGGGAGAGAGAAGAGCGGGGAGCGTTTGTGATCTCGGTCGATATCAACAGCGGGATGAACGGCGATACCGGCGAAGCTGAGATCGCCGTCGCAAGCGATCTGACTGTTTCGATCGGATATTACAAACATGGACTCTTCCGCGGAAGAGCCCATGAACTGATCGGTCGTCTTGAAAATGTCGATATCGGAATCATTTTTCCGGAAGAATGAACTGATCGCCGTCGGTCCTGATCGTAATCTCTGAACCTTCCTCAACAAGCAGCATATCGATCACATCGGTATAGAGCGCTCTGTAGATGTGGTCGTCGGAATCAACGATATAGAGCCATGTATTGCCGTTCTTGTCGATCGTCTGCATCTTTTTGACAGTGATCGTCTGTTCTTTATATTTCGATGTATCGGCTTTTTCATCTTCCTTTTTTCCGCCGTTGTCAGCGCTGCTGTCATCGCCGGCATCTGAAGTCGCCTGCGCCTGGGTGATCGTTCCCTTCATCAGCGCCTGATACTTGTCCAGGCATTCATCCTGTGTAAAAGCGGTCGCGACTTTATTGTACTGTTCAACATTGACTGCCGCATACATTTTCACAAGACCGCTGTTGTCCTTTAACACCATGATATAGGTCGGTTTGCCGTCCATCAGGATCAGGGACGGGAATGAAGCCCTGTAGCCTTTCTCCTGAACTTCGCCTTCGGCCGAGGCCATCGCCGAGAATTCGTCGGCGCCGGCGCACTTGATAAAATAGGTCTTCTCAGTCCTTTCGTTTGAGAGGATGAATCCGATGTTTGAACTGTCCGAGTTGACCGATGTGATGCCGGTATAGATCCAGATATCACCTTCTTTTGCAATATAACCGAAATCGGAGTATGACGAGTCCTCACTGCCGCCGTATTCAGTCACTTTGCGGCAGCCGGTCTGTCCGAACACTGAGTTGATATAGCCGCCGGAGAGCTTTCCGTAATCATTGTACTGGTCACAGATCAGCGTGCCGTTAAACGCGTTGTCGACCCACTCGGGGATATCGGAAGCTTTGTGATACTCAGTGGCGCCGGTGACCGGATCGGCGAGGATCGCACCGACGACCTGCTTGCCGCCGAACAGTCCGATCAGATGCGAATAGACTGATGCGACATACCAGGGGTGTCCGTCCTCGTCGATCTCGAAGTGCAGATTGTCGAACATCTTTGTCGGGTACGCAAAGCGGATATGCCGTTCCAGATTCTTCTGGAAATAAGCGGACGGGACATAGGTCATGCCCTGATCAAGAGCGACATAGTCGGCATCCATTTTCACCGGATTGACAAGGACATAGCCGGGGACGCCGTTCGCGCGGTTCTTAAACCATTTGATAAAGCCGTCATAGCGGAGCGCTGACGTCTTGGCAGGAGCTTCCTTGTAATTGATCTGCGAGTAGTCGCTGACATCATACTGGCTGATCACATTGGTCAGTGAACCGATCTCGCGGTCGCCGAGCTTCTCGGCCGATGCAGTATCCATCAGCGCGATCGAGTCAGCGGTCTCGACGGTCGGAATATTTTCATTTGAGCCTTCCTCGACTTTCAGGATCCGGCTGTATGCTTTTGCGTGAAGGATCCTGGAACTTCCGAAGAATGAGATGACCGCCGGCAATATAAAGATGATCACGGCGATCGGGATCGGTCTGAGCAGCCTTCCGAGATTGAGTCTGCGTTTCGGGCCTTCCGACCTCTCGATCACGCGCCGGACGGGACGCCCGAGAGAACCCGCGCGGATCGTGTGAAGCACGGCGTAGATCAGCGCGATCAGAAACAGATAGCTCCAGAATCCGCGGCTCTTCAGATTGATCGCAGGCAGTGTGTTGTAGAAGATAACAGCCGCCGCGATCAGCGTCAGAACGATGATCGTGACCAGGCTTTTTTTCGGTGAAGTCCGCGGCATACGCGGTTCGCGTTCCGGTTCCGGCTCGTAGCCCGGACCGCCGCTTTGGCTGAAGCGCTGACCGAAGTGCTGCCGGCCTCCGCCGAAACTGCCGCCGCGGCCGAAACTGCCGCCGCGGCCGCCGGTCCTTCCGTTCTTCATATCGTCAAACAGTTTATTCAGATCGATATTCATAGTAATACCCCACAGTACGGATCATAAGCATCAACAGATACTGGCATTTTACAGAACAACTATATTATAGCAGATTACTGTTTGCAGGAATAGTATTTAAAAGTTGTCACATACCATTTGAGATGATACAATATTATATTAGCAAAATATCCGTTAAAACAGAGAGACAGGAGGAGTCGTATGGCTTTATTTAAGGGAGCGGGTGTGGCTCTCATCACACCGTTCAAGGAAGACGGAACTGTCAATTACAAGAAACTCGAAGAGATTCTTGACATTCAGATAAACGAGGGAACAGACGCGATCATCATCTGCGGAACGACCGGCGAGTCTTCGACGCTGAGCGAGGAAGAACATTCGGATGTTGTCCGGTACACTTGTGAATATGTGAACGGCCGGATCCCGGTTATTGCCGGTACCGGTTCGAATGCGACATACACCGCGATCGATCTGTCGGTCAAAGCGCAGGAAGACGGAGCTGACGGTCTGCTGATCGTTACCCCGTATTACAACAAAGCGACACAGAAAGGACTGATCGAGCATTATTCCCAGATCGCGAGTCATGTCGATCTCCCAATCATCATGTACAATGTCAAGTCGCGCACCGGCTGTAATATTGAGCCTGCGACAGCTGCTTATCTGATCAACAATGTCGACAATATCGTCGGCATCAAGGAAGCGAGCGGGGATATTTCGCAGATCGCGCAGATCGCGCACCTGACAAACGGCGAGCTTGATCTTTACTCCGGCAATGACGATCAGACGATCCCGATCCTTTCGCTCGGCGGAAGCGGTGTCATTTCAGTTGTGTCAAATGTCGCGCCGAAGAAAGTTCACGACATGTGCCAGCTGTATTTCGACGGAAAGACCGAAGAGGCTTGCCGGATGCAGCTTGATATGCTGCCGCTCGTCGACGCGCTGTTCTGCGAGGTCAACCCGATCCCGGTCAAGACTGCGATGTGTCTGCTCGGCTATGAGACCGGCGGTCTGAGAATGCCGATGACGCCGATGGAGCCTGAGCACGTCGAGGTCCTGAAGAAAGCGCTGTCGGATTACGGTCTTGAACCGGTCTGATCCTTAAGGAAGGGGACAAACTAATGACGAATGTATTACTTTGCGGATGCAGCGGATTTATGGGAAAAGTCGTCACGGAGATGGCGGCAGCTGATCCCGGTGTCACGATCACAGCAGGCGTCGATGTCGTCGATGCGGCAGACGGAAGCTATCCGGTTTATGAGTCACCGTTTGATGTAACAGAGGATGTCGATGTCGTTGTCGACTTCTCAAATCCGGCAGCTTTTGACGGCATGCTTGATTATTGTGTCAAGAACGGAAAACCCTATGTGGTCTGCACGACCGGTCTTTCAGACACGCAGATCAAAGCGATCGATCAGGCCGCTGTAAAGATCGCGGTCATGCGGTCAGCCAATATGTCGGTCGGCATCAATCTGCTCATGAAGCTTCTGAAAGAAATCGCACCGTTTCTGAGCGATGCCGGATACGATATTGAGATCGTCGAAAAGCATCACAACCGCAAGCTCGATGCCCCGAGCGGCACAGCGCTTGCGCTGGCGGACGCAGCCAATGAGCGGGGCGATCTAGAGTATGTATTTGACCGCAGTCAGGTCAGACATAAGAGAGAAAAGAAGGAACTCGGCATCAGCGCGGTCAGAGGCGGTACGATCGTCGGAACGCACGATGTGATCTTTGCCGGAGAGGACGAAGTGATCACACTGTCCCATATGGCTTATTCACGCAAACTGTTCGCAAAGGGCGCACTGGTTGCCGCGAAATATCTGATCGGCAAACCGGCCGGTAAGTACAGTATGGAAGATACATTCTAGAATAATACGATTCAGGAGATTCTAAATGGGTTTAGTTTCAAAAATAATGGGAAGCCACAGTGATCGCGAGATCAAGCGCATCATGCCGCTCGTCAATCAGATCGAGGGCATGGCTGAGGAGATGAAGGCAAAGTCCGACGAAGAACTCAGGGCTAAAACAGATGAGTTCAAGGAGAGACTGGCAGCGGGCGAAACGCTCGATGATATCCTCCCCGAAGCTTTTGCAGTCGTGCGTGAGGCAGCTGAAAGAGCGATCGGACTCAGACCGTTTAAAGTCCAGCTGATCGGCGGCATCATTCTTCACCAGGGACGCATCGCCGAGATGAAGACAGGTGAAGGTAAGACACTTGTCTCAACGATGCCGGCTTATCTGAATGCCCTTGAAGGCAAAGGTGTTCAGATCGTCACGGTCAACGATTACCTGGCCCAGCGTGACGCGGACTGGATGGGCGAGATCCACCGGTTCCTCGGACTGACCGTCGGCGTCGTTCTCAATTCAATGGAGCCCGACGAGAGAAGAGAAGCCTACAACTGTGACATCACATACATTACTAACAATGAACTCGGATTCGATTATCTGCGTGACAACATGGTGATCTACAAAGAAAAGCTTGTTCAGCGCGGAATGCATTACTGCATTATCGACGAGGTCGACTCGGTTTTGATCGACGAGGCCAGAACTCCGCTGATCATTTCCGGCCAAAGCGATAAATCGACCAAGCTTTACGATGCCTGCGATATCCTTGCAAGGCAGCTCAAACGCGGCGAGGTCAGCGGCGAGTTCACCAAGATGAACGCGATCATGGGAGAAGATGTCAAAGAGACCGGCGATTTCATTGTCGACGAGAAGGAAAAGCAGGTCAACCTGACAGAGGACGGCGTCCGCAAGGTCGAACAGTTCTTCCATATCGCGAACCTGGCCGACCCCGAAAACCTTGAGATCCAGCACAACATCATTCTGGCACTGCGCGCTCACAATCTGATGTTCCGCGATCAGGATTATGTTGTGACGCCCGAGGATGAAGTAGTGATCGTCGATGAGTTCACCGGACGTATCATGCCCGGAAGGCGTTACTCGGACGGTCTGCATCAGGCGATCGAGGCAAAGGAACATGTCAAGATCAAGCGCGAGTCAAAGACTCTTGCAACGATCACATTCCAGAACCTGTTCAATAAATATGAAAAGAAAGCCGGTATGACCGGTACCGCTTACACAGAAGAAAAAGAATTCCGTGAGATCTACGGAATGGACGTCGTCGAGATCCCGACCAATGTGCCGGTGATCCGTGTCGACAATGAGGATGCGGTGTATAAGACCCAGCGTGAGAAATACAAAGCCGTCATTGACGAGATCAAGAAATCTCACCGTAAAGAGGCGACGATGCCGGACGGAACAGTCGTTCAGGGACAGCCCATTCTGGTCGGCACGATCACGATCGAGGTATCGGAACTTCTCTCAAAAATGCTGCGCAGAGAAGGCATCAAGCACAACGTGCTCAACGCCAAATTCCATGCGCAGGAAGCTGAGATCATTGCCGATGCCGGTATTCACGGAGCCGTGACGATCGCAACCAACATGGCCGGCCGCGGTACCGATATCAAGCTTGATGAAGAATCCGTGGCACTCGGAGGACTTCGTATCATCGGTACCGAGAGACATGAATCGAGACGTATCGACAATCAGCTGCGCGGTCGTTCAGGACGTCAGGGAGATCCCGGCGAGTCGAGATTCTATATTTCTCTCGAGGATGATCTGATGCGTTTGTTCGGTTCGGAGAGGATGATGAGCATCTTTGAGACGCTCGGTATCCAGGAAGGAGAACAGATCGAGCATAAGATGCTGTCAAAGGCGATCGAATCGGCACAGAAGAAGATCGAAGGTAACAACTTCGGTATCCGCAAGCAATTGCTTGAATACGATCAGGTCATGAATGAGCAGCGCGAGCTGATCTACGGTGAGCGCCGGAAGGTTCTTGACGGGGAGAACATGAAGGACTCGATTCTCCATATGATCGATACATTTATCGAAGACACCGTGACCGCGGTCCTGAATCCGCATATGGAAAAAGATCAGTGGGATCTTAAAGGATTAGACCTGCGGCTGAAGAATGTGATCCCGCAGATCAGCGCTGTGACCGAGGACGATATCAAACAGAAGTCGGTTTCAGAGATCATTAAAGATCTCACAGAAGAGGCACATGCGGCCTATGAGACAAAGGAAGCCGAATTCCCGGATCCCGAATCGATGCGTGAAGTCGAGCGTGTCGTACTGCTTCGCGCAGTCGACAATAAATGGATGGCCCATATCGATGACATGGATCAGCTCAGACAGGGCATCGGTCTGCAGGCATACGGCCAGCGTGATCCGCTTGTCGAATACCGGATGATCGGATTTGATATGTTCAATGAAATGCAGCAGGGTATCGTCGAAGATACGCTGAGGCTGATGTACCATATCAAAGTAGAGCAGAAGATCGAACGTGAAGAAGTTGCGAAACCGATGGCGACCAACCGGGACGAGACCGAACAGCGCAAGCCGAAACAGCGCTCAAACAAAAAGGTGTACCCAAATGATCCGTGCCCGTGCGGCAGCGGTAAGAAATACAAGAATTGCTGTGGCAGAAAAGGAAAGAGGTGATATCTGATGGTTGCAATCGACGAATATAAAGCGACATTGCTCGCTTATGAAGAACCATTAAAAGATCTGAGGGATTCACTTTAACACTGCGGCAAAGAAAGACCGTATTGCAGAACTGGATCTTGTGATGGCCGAACCGGGATTCTGGGACGATCCGGATCAGGCAACGGCAATCACAAAAGAAGCAGGGCATCTGAAGGCACAGGTAGAAACGATCGAGGATCTTGAGCAACGATTTAGTGACTTGAGTGATCTGATCGAGATGTGCGAGACCGATACTGACGATGAAATGGTCAGTGAGATCGGCGAAGAACTTGACGAGTTTGAGGATAAATTCTCGGCTCTTCGGATGGAGACTCTTTTGTCGGGCGAATACGATGACCGCTCAGCGATCGTGACGCTCCATGCAGGAGCCGGCGGCACCGAGGCCTGCGACTGGAACAGCATGCTTTACCGCATGTATTCCAAATGGGCAGCGGCAAAAGAATTCAAGGTCGAAGAGGTCGATTATCTCGAGGGAGACGTCGCCGGGATCAAGTCGGTAACATTTGAAGTTCACGGTGAGAATGCCTATGGATATCTGAAATCGGAACACGGCGTTCACAGGCTTGTCCGCATCTCGCCGTTCAATGCGAACGGCAAGCGGCAGACATCGTTTGCATCATGCGAAGTGATGCCGGAGCTGGACACGGATATCAATATCGAGATCAACGATGACGATATCAGGATCGATACGTATCGTTCAAGCGGCGCGGGCGGTCAGCATATCAACAAGACGTCATCGGCGATCAGGATCACGCATTTCCCGACCGGTATCGTGGTTCAGTGTCAGAATGAGCGTTCGCAGCATATGAATCGCGATAAGGCTATGCAGATGCTGAAAACAAAGCTGTATATGCGTGAAGTCGAGGCACAGAAGGCGAAGGCGGCCGGGATCCGCGGAGAGTCGATGGATATCGACTTCGGCAGTCAGATCCGCTCGTATTTCCTGCAGCCGTACAAGCTGGTCAAGGATCTGCGGACCAATTACGAGAAGACAAATGCCGATGCTGTGCTTGACGGCGATATCGATGGCTTTATAGACGCATATCTGAAAATGATTCAACAACAAAAATAAGTGAGGTAACGTGATGGCTAAGGTAGCGGTTTTAGGTTATGGAACGGTTGGCTCCGGCGTGGTGGAAGTGCTTCACCGCAATGCAGATCTGATCACGGCGCGCACGGGAGAACCGATCGAAGTGGTAAAGATCCTTGATCTTCGCGAGTTTCCGGGTGACCCGTTTGAGCATCTGGTCGTACATGATATCAAAGAAATCGTCGAGGATCGCACGATCAGATTTGTTGTCGAGACAATGGGCGGCGTCAATGTCGCGACTGATTTTGTCTCACAGTGTCTGAGAGCCGGGAAGAGCGTTGTTACCTCCAACAAGGCGATGGTAGCGGCCAACGGCAGTATGCTGCTGAAACTCGCGCAGGACAATGATGTCCGTTTCCTGTTCGAGGCGAGTGTCGGCGGCGGTATTCCGATCATCCGGAATCTGCGTTCATGTCTGACAGCCGATCATATTGAAAAGATATTCGGTATCCTGAACGGTACAACGAACTACATGCTTACCAAGATGTATGAGGACGGAGCCGATTACGATACGGTACTGAAAGAAGCGCAGGACAAAGGATTTGCAGAGGCAGATCCGAGTGCCGATGTCGAAGGATGGGACGCATGCCGCAAGATCGCGATCCTCTCGTCGATCGTGACCGGAAAAGCGGTTGACTTTGAGGAGATCCATACGGAAGGTATTACAAAGATCACGCCGGAGGATATGGCTTACGCAAAGCAGATGGATCATGTGATCCGTCTGGTCGGAAGCAGCATCGTCAAAGACGGTCAGGTCCATGCCATGGTAGCCCCGATGCTGTTTGATAAAGAGCATGCGCTGGCAGGCGTCAACATGGAATTCAACGCGATTTTCCTGACCAGCGATATGCTGGGCGATACAATGTTCTACGGTCAGGGAGCCGGCAAGCTTCCGACAGCGAGCGCTGTTGTTTCAGATGTGATCGAAGCGGTCATGAGCCCGACGGCATCTGAACGTCCGGAATGGAGCGCCGACAGAATTCCTGTTGCGGCACTCGGAAAAGAGAAGAGACGTTTCTTTGCCCGTGTTGCGGCAGATAAGGCGTTTGTCACCGAACTGGAAAAAGAACTCGGATCTCTCTGGGTGATCAAAGTTGAAGGACTGGGCGGAGAGCTCGGAATCGTAACCGGAGAAGTCAGCGAAGCGGACTTCATGCTCTGTGAACAGAAGCATCCCGAGATCATCAGCAAGATCCGGCTGGCTGACTGAAAAGAAAAGGAGGCACCATGAATATAGTATGTCTGGATATGGAAGGTGTTCTGGTTCCTGAGATCTGGATCGCGTTCTCAAAAGAAAGCGGGATCCCTGAGCTTAAGCGCACGACCCGCGATGAACCTGACTACGATAAACTGATGAAATGGCGGATCGGCATTTTGCGTGAGCACGGACTCGGACTTCGCGAAGTACAGAATACGATCGCCAAGATCGATCCGCTCCCCGGCGCAAAAGAGTTTCTCGACGAGCTGCGCACACTGACACAGGTCATCATCTTAAGCGATACATTTGAGCAGTTCGCGGCACCGCTGATGAAAAAACTCGGCTGGCCGACGCTGTTCTGCAATGAGCTTGAGATCGACGGAGATGGTATGATCACCGGACACAAGATGCGCTGTCCGGAGTCGAAACTGACGACTGTCAAAGGCCTTCAGGCGATCGGCTACGATACGATCGCAGCCGGTGACAGCTTCAATGATCTGGGCATGATCACCGCCAGCAAGGCCGGATTCCTGTTCCGCACGACTGAAGAGATCAAAAAGCAGTATCCGCAGTATCCGGCATTTGAGGAATACGACGAATTCCTTGCCGCCATCAAATCCGCACTGTAAAACAACACATAGACGTTAAAACTGCCGCGCCCGATCAGGCGCGGCAGTTTTTTGTTGTGACAATATCCTGATCATGGCCGGTTCCGACCGGGGAACTGCCAGTCAGGCGCAAAAAACAGTTTTGTGCATGCAACCATCAGCACCAGTATGAGGATCGGGATCAGACAGGAGGTCACGATCAGAACAGCTATAGCCTCGATCATATTGCTGAGTGTTTCCTCGAACTGATCGACAACACCTGAGACGCCGTTTTTGAATTTCGAGACAAATTTGTCCCAGGCACTGTCGTCCTTGCCTGATGTGCTTTCTTCGATCGCTTCCGACTGTTCCTTTGCCTTTTCGATCGTCGCGGTCACTGAGTCCTTGTGCGTCTTTTCGATCGCGTTTGAAAAGACCAGACTCATCGGAACCAGCAGATAGAGGATCAGTCCGTATACCGCCAGCTTGGCGGAAAACCTCTTCAGGCTCGAACGGGAGATGATCAGGCCTTCTTCTTTTCGTTTCAAAAGCATTATGATACCCAGAATACAGGCGGCCGGAATCAAGACTCTGAAAGAAACCATCCCTGTCAGAGTCAGCATGTATTTTTCAAGATAGATCGCGCAGAGGATCAACAGAAAATACTTGCTCAGATCGGCAAGCTTATCGGCGATCGGTGTGCCGGCATCACCCGGTACAAGCGAGATTGCAGCCGATGATGCCGTTGCGGCGGCAGTAAGTTTAAGGACATCGTCCCGCTTGTCCTCCAAAGATGCGATCTCCTTTTCGTGAGATTTGATCCTGCCTGTATGAGGCGCGACGACAAAAAACGAGAGAAGAGCAACGGCAGCAAGCACGATGACTTTGAAATACAGACTCTGCTTTGGAGTCAGATGCAACAGGTTGTTTGACATAGCATGAACCTCCCTGATCGAGTTCGGACGGAACTTCTTCGCGGCTAATCCTGTTTAATGATGATCTGGCAGGAAGCCATTGTCTCAATCGCGGCTTTATGTTTCTCCGGCGTCACACCGGCACACAGCGCCGGGTTCAGCGAGATCCTGATCTCCGGGCAGGCTGCTTTGATCAGCAGCGCGTTTGAGACAACACAGATGTCGGTGCAAAGTCCGCAGATCTCAACCTCTATTTCTTCTGAATCACTGAGATTTCTGATGTGACCGGCAAGAACTGTCGAGCCGAATGTCGGCTTATCGAACACCAAAGCTTCAGGCGCTGCATCGGCTAGTTCAGGACGGATCTGCCAGCCGTCAGTTCCCCTGATGCAGTGAGGAACCGGGAGCATGTGTCCTTCCTGTGTGTTGAGATAGTCTTTTTCGTGTGTGTCGCGTGTAAAGATCACATCTTCGGGAGCATATTTCCGGATCTCGGCGAGCACAGCCGGGACAATCGCCTCAGCCTCCTTTGAGCCGAGAGCTCCGTCGATAAAGTCTTTCTGCATGTCAATCACGATCAACAGTTTTCTCATGAGAGTTCTCCTTTCATGATCAGATTGCAGTTCTGGTAGGACGGATCAAAAGTGACTTCCGCGCCGAACCAGTCCGGAGGCGTAAAAAGTTCGGCCGCTTCTTCGGAATCAAATTCCACTTCGCCAAGGATCAACCCGTTCAGACCGCCTTTGAAAACATCGAGTTCGCAGATCAGGGAACCGGACAGAGGGATCCGATACCGTGTCTTTTCAACGGCGTGTCCTTCCGCCTTGGCAGCGAGTCTAGCGTAAGCATCTTGATCGATGACAAGATTGATCTCTTCGCGGGCCATCAGTCCGCGCCCTTTGACAGTCAGCTCGTATGACAGCTGATCGCCGGAATCAGTATGTCGGCAGCGCTCCCTGACCCTGATGACAGGGTCGGTCGACAGATAGGCCTGAGATATCTCTTCAGAGTCATATTGATCCGGGTCAAAGGTGTATTTTTCGATTAAGTATTTGCGCTCGATTTCCATGAATTGATTATAGCATATGAGTCAGATTATGAAACCTAGTGGTTTTCGAAAAACACTCGTAAATCACGCAAAAACGGCGACATACAAAAATTTTTGTGATATACTAAAAATGTTTAGAAGCGTCCATTTTCAAGTTGGGGTAATCAATGACAAATAAGCCGATTTTAGTGGTAATGGCAGCCGGTATGGGAAGCCGGTACGGCGGTCTCAAACAGCTTGACCCGGTCGATCAGCACGGGCATATCATCATGGATTTTTCAGTTTACGATGCCGTGCGCGCCGGATTCGGAAAAGTGATCTTTGTCATCAGAGAAGAACACGAAGAAGCTTTCAAAAGCCGGATCATAGACCGTATGAGAGCATTCGCAGACCGGAACAATGTAAAGCTTGAGACGGCTTTCCAGACGCTTGATCTGATGCCGGGAGAATCGGAATGCGCAGTCAGTATTCCTGAGGAGCGCGTCAAACCGTGGGGCACAGCACACGCTGTATTATGTACAAGAGAGCTGATCGATGCGCCGTTCGCGGTTATTAACGCCGATGATTACTACGGACCGGAAGGATTCAGGCTGCTCGCTGATTTCCTGACAGGGGATGCTGCTGATACCGAAAAAGACGGAAAAGCACATTATGCGATGGTTGGCTTTGAATTGTCGAAGACGGTGACCGACAACGGCTATGTATCGCGCGGCGTCTGCGAGGTCGGTGACGACGGATATCTGATCAGCGTGACCGAACGCGTTCATATCGAAAAGAGAAAAGACGGTATCGCATACACAGAGGATGACGGCAACAGCTGGATCAGCCTTCCGGAAGACGCGCGTGTTTCAATGAACCTCTGGGGATTTACAGAGGGATTTATTAATGAGATCGACCGCGGTTTCGCAAGATTTCTGAGAGATACGATGCCCGGCAATCCGCTCAAATGTGAATTCTATCTGCCGGCGGTCGTGACCGGAATGCTTGAGGCGGGAACAGCTGATGTCAAGGTCCTTCCCACGCCGGACAAATGGTACGGCGTTACCTATAAAGAAGACAAACCCGAGGTCGAATCTGCGATCGCGAGGTTAAAAGAACAGGGTCTCTATCCCGACAAACTGTTTTAAGGAGCCATACAGTTGCAACAACGAGTTATACGAGCTGAACACAGATTCAATATTCCTGATACGTACCGTCAGATCAAGAGGCAGATCCTGCCGGACTGCGATGCGGTCGGCTATCTGCTTGAACATACCAAAAGCGGTGCGCATATCGTTCTGATGGACACGGACGATAAGAACAGAACGTTCTATATCGCGTTCAGGACTCCGCCGACTGACAGCACCGGCGTGGCACATATCATGGAGCATTCGGTGTTGTGCGGATCAAAGAATTTTCCGCTGAAAGATCCGTTTGTAGAGCTTGGAAAGGGATCCCTCAACACGTTTTTAAATGCGATGACCTATCCCGATAAAACGGTCTATCCGGTCGCCAGCATGAACGATGCGGAATTTACGAATCTGATCAGCGTATATCTCGACGCAGTCTTTCATCCGTCGATCTATGACAATGAGCAGATCTTCAGGAAAGAGGGATGGCATTACGAGATCGATCCGAAGACCGATGCGCTGATCTATAACGGTATTGTCTATAATGAGATGAAGGGCGTGTTCTCATCGCCGGAAGGCGTCCTTGATTACGCGGCTTATAAGTCGCTGTTTCCGGATACTTCGTACGGGTGTGAGTCGGGCGGCGATCCGAAGGCGATTCCCGAACTGACATACGAAGGGTTTATCGATTTTCATAAGACCTGGTATCATCCGTCAAATGCCTATCTGTATCTGTACGGAGACCTCGATTTTGAGGCGCGGCTTACATGGCTTGACGATAACTATCTGTCATCTTATGAGCGAATCGAAGTCAATTCTGAGATCGCGAAGCAGGAAGCTTTTTCACAGATACAGCGGGCCGAGATCCCCTATTCGGTTTCCGAGGAGTCCGATCCGAAGGAGCAGGCATATTTCTCCTGGAATAAAGTTGTGTCGACAGCACTTGATCCGGAGACG